>NZ_LUAZ01000014.1:0-87643 GCF_001647255.1 Cellulosimicrobium sp. I38E | reverse complement strand
GTCCCCGCCCCGGGGCCCGACGCCGCCGCCCCCGAGCCGTTCCGCGGCATCTACGGCATGCCGCAGTTCGTCACGATCCCGACGGCGGACCTTGCCGCGTCCGTCGACCTCTGGACCCGGGGTCTCGGGTTCTTCGACCTGTTCTCCGTCCCGGGCGGCGTCGTGCACCTGCGCCGCTGGGCGTTCCAGGACGTCCTGCTCGTGCCGGGCACGCCCGCGCCGGAGCCGAGCGCGCTCACCGTGAGCGTCTCGTGCGTCCTGTCGCAGCTCGACGCGATCGTCGCCGCGTGCGAGGACGTCTCCCCCGGGTGCACGAGCGGCCCCCGGGAGACGCCGTGGGGGTCGGTCGAGGTCGAGGTCCGCACGCCCGAGAACACGCGCGTCGTCATGACCGCGGCGCGGCCGTACGACCCCGACAGCGACGCCGCGCGCTTCCTCCACGACATCGGGATCGAGGCACCCGGCGCATGACGCCGGGTTCCGCCCGGGCGACACCGGGGCGCGTGCCCACGGATCGCGCGCCCCACCACGTCACCGACGCGCTCACGGTCGGGGACGCCGCCCGGGCCGTCGGGGTGACCGTGCGGACGCTGCACCACTGGGACGCGGTCGGCCTCGTCCGGCCCTCGGAGCGCACCGCCGCGGGCTACCGGCTGTACTCGCCGTCCGACGTGGCGCGGCTGCGCCGGGTCGTGGCGTACCGCGAGCTCGACGTCTCGCTCGAGGACATCCCCGAGCTGCTCGACGCGCCCGGCGACGACGCGGTCGACGCCCTGCGCCGCCACCGGACGCTGCTCGGCGAGCGCATCGCACGGATGGAACGGACGGCCCAGGCGCTCGACCGCCTCGTCGAGGCCAGGGAGCGCGGCCTGCTCCTGACGCCGGCGGAGCAGGTCGCGCTGTTCGGCGCGACGTGGGACCCGGCATGGCCCGCGGAGGCCCGCGAGCGCTGGGGAGACACCCCGCAGTGGGCGCAGTACGCCGAGCGCTCGGCCGACCGCTCGCTCGACGACTGGCGGGACCTCGCCGACGGCGTCGCCGCCCTCGAGGCCGACCTCGCCGCCGCGTGCCGCGAGGGTGCCGCCCCGTCGTCGCCGCGCGGGATCGCGCTGGCCGAGCGCCACCGCGCCTCGATCGGCGCGCACTTCGACTGCACGCCCGCGCGGCACGTGTGCCTGGCCCGGCGGTTCGTGGAGGACGACGGCTTCCGGGCGCACTACGACGGCCTCGCGCCCGGCCTGGCCGCGTGGCTCCGCGCCGCGGTCGAGGCGAACGCTCGCGCGCACGGCGTGGACCCGGCCACGGCCTCCTGGGACTGACGGCCACGGCCGTGTCGGTGCCCCCGGCTACGTTCGGCCCGAGCGCCGTCGCACTGGGACGTCGCGCCCCCGACCGGACGGAGCCGCCCCATGCCCGTGACCGCAGACGACCTCGACGCCGCGACCGCGAGCGTGGCGCGGGCGCTGGGACCCGTCGCCGCGCGGACGTGGGGCGACGCCCCGGGGACGGGCACGTGGGACGCGTGGCACACCGCCGAGCACCTCGGTGACACGCTCGTGTCGTTCGCCGCCCAGCTCGTCGCGCGACCTGCCTCGCGCTTCGTCCGGTTCATGGCCGTGGCCGACGAGGACGCGACCGCGGACGGCGTCCTCGAGATGGCGATCACCGGGTCGGGGCTCCTGGCGGCGGTCCTCCGCACGAGCGGGCCCGACGTGCGCGCGTTCCACCCGAGCGGCGTCGCGGACGCGGAGGGCTTCGCGGGGATGGGCTGCGTCGAGGTCCTCGTGCACGGCGAGGACGTCGCGCGCGGCCTGGGGGTCGAGGTCGACCCTCCGCGGGACGTGTGCGCGCGGGTGCTCGCGCGGATGTTCCCGCACATCGCGCACGAGGTCAGGGACGTGGACCCCTGGGACGCGCTGCGCTGGGCCACGCACCGCCTCGAGCTCGCGGGGCTGCCCTCGCAGGCCGACTGGCAGTGGCGCGCGGCCCCCTGACGTGCCTCCGCGGGCGTGCGAGCGGCCCGCTCCCGGGTGACGCTGAGACTCCGCCGCACCACCGTCCGAGGAGTCGTCGATGCCCGGCACCTCCGCCCCCGGGGCGGCCCCCACGAGCTCCGTCCACGTACGGGCCAGGCTGGTCCCGGGCGACGTGGTGCGCGCCGCGGCGGCGGTGAGCGTGGTCGCTGCGGTGGGCCTCGACGGCGTCGCGACGGCGCTCTTCCTGCTGGTCCTGGGCGGCACCATGGTGCCGCGCGTGCTCGGCCTCACCGCTCCCCTGGACGTCGCGTTCAGCGCCACGCTCCTCGCCTCGGCCTGGGCCGCGCAGCTCGAGTGGTACCGCGCCGTGCCGTGGCTCGACCTCCCCGTCCACGCCGCCTGCACCGGTCTCGTCGCCGCCGTCGCGTACGTCGCCCTCGTCCGCACGGGGATGCTCGCCGACCCCGGCACGCTGCATCCCGGACGTGCCCGGGCGGGCGTCCTCGTCGTGACCGCCGGCCTGGGCGCGGTGCTCGCGATCCTGTGGGAGCTCGGCGAGTGGGCCGGGCACACGTACCTCGACGACCGCATCGGCGTGGGCTACGACGACACCGTGACCGACCTCGCCGCGGGGTTGCTCGGCGCGCTCGTCGCGGGGCTCCTCGTGCCCGGCAGCCTCCGGCGCGGGTCGACGCCATGACCCGCCCCACCGTGTCGGTCGTCGTCCCGGTCCGGGACGACGCCGACGCGCTCGACCGGTGCCTCGCGCTGCTTGCCCGGCAGACGGTCGCACCGCTCGAGGTCGTGGTCGTCGACAACGCCTCGAGCGACGACTCGGCGCTCGTCGCGCGCCGCTGGGGCGCGGTCGTCGTGCGCGAGGAGCGCGTGGGCATCCCCGCCGCGGCCGCGGCCGGGTACGACGCAGCGCGCGGCGACGTCATCGCCCGGCTCGACGCGGACTCGCGCCCGGACGCCGGCTGGGTGCAGCGGGTCGTGGACCGCATGGCCGACGACCCCTCGCTCGACGCCATGACCGGCACCGGGACGTTCGACGACCTGCCGCGTGGCGCGCGCACCGCCGTCGCGATCGCCTACCTCGGGGCGTACTACGTCCTGTGCCACCTCGCGCTCGGGCACACCGCGCTGTGGGGGTCGTGCATGGCGCTGCGCAGCACGGCCTGGGCGGCAGTGCGCGACGGCGTCGTGCGCGACGACCCGGAGGTGCACGACGACCTGGACCTCTCCTTCCGTCTCGGGCCGCGGCGGCGCACCGTCCTCGTCCGGTCGTGGCGCGTCGGGGTCTCGGCGCGGTCGCTGCGGGGACGCCGCCAGCGGCGTCGCCGGCTCGACCGCGCGTGGCGCACGCTGCGCGTCAACTGGTCGGTCGCGCCACCGTGGGAGCGGTGGCGCGACCGCTGGCGCTGACCCGGCTCACCCGGTGCTGCTCCGCCACGCGCGCCGGCGCGGCGCACCCACGCCGTCCTCGCGGTCGAGCCGCGCGAGGAGGCCTGCGAGCGCCGCGGCGATCGGCTGCCCGGTCGCGTACTCCACGAACAGCCACTGGCCGGCCGGGTTGATCTCGAGGAAGACGTAGTCGCCCTCCGGAGTCCGACGCAGGTCGACCGCCCCGTACCAGAGGCCGAGCACGTCCATGAGCCGCAGCAGGGCTGCGGCCACGTGCTCGGGAAGATCGTGGGCCGTCGTCGGGCAGTGGTG
This sequence comes from Cellulosimicrobium sp. I38E, assembly GCF_001647255.1. Classification (NCBI taxonomy): domain Bacteria; kingdom Bacillati; phylum Actinomycetota; class Actinomycetes; order Micrococcales; family Promicromonosporaceae; genus Cellulosimicrobium; species Cellulosimicrobium sp. I38E. The sequence continues at coordinate 83,951 of NZ_LUAZ01000014.1, read as the reverse complement.
GGTGTCGACACGGAAGTCGTAGGCGTACCCGGACTCCTCGGTCCGCAGCTCGGCCGCGAAGAGCTGCGTGCCGACGATCGTCACGCGCACGTCCGACCCCGCGACGGCCTCCTGGAAGATGACCGGCGCGTACCGCACGCTCTCGAGGAGGTCGAGGTCGGCCTCGCGCACCGGGCGGGTCTCGCGCCACGTCGCGGGCGTGCCGCTGAACGGCTTGAAGATGACGTGGCCCGGCTCGCGGCGCAGGAACTCACGGGCTCGCACCGGGTCGTTCGTCATGCACGTGCGGGGCACGCGCAGCCCGAGCCGCGCGGCGACCTGGAGCTGCCACATCTTGCGCGAGCCAGCCTCGTCGCGGTCCGGGTCGTTGACCCAGGTGGCACCGAGGCACGACCACAGTCCCGACACCGCGGCGGCGATCTCCCCGTGGGCGAACCCGCGGTCCTGGGGCGAGCGGACGTCGTCGTGCAGGGCGAAGGGCTGCGGGCGACGCCACCACACGGCCCGCAGCTGCGTCGCGTCGACGGCGCTCACGCCCTCGTCGCTCGTGTCGACCCAGTCGGCCCGCCACCCGGCCGCGTCCTGCGTCGAGGTGAGCGAGACCGACCGTGGGGCGTGACCGGTGTCGAGGAGGACGTGCGGCGCGCTGAGCGCGTCCAGGTGGCGGACGACCTCCGTGGTGTGGAGGTCGTCCGCGTGGGACACGATGCCGATCATCGCGTCACTGCCCGGCCTGGAGCTGGGTCAGGGCCGCCTCGACGGCCTCGAGCGTCGCCCGTGCCTCGGCGACAGCCTCGACCAGCGCGCCGACGACGTCGACGGGCTCCCCCGCGTCCTCCTCGTCCACGAGGGACTCGGCGCCCTGGACGAACGGCCGGGCCCCGGCGAGCGCGCCCGCCTGGACGAGCCGCCCGATCGCGGGGTTCACCACGGGGTCGAACAGGTCGCCGGGGTCGAGGATCCCCTCCTGGAGCGTGTCGCCGGGTCCGGTGCCGACGTCGCCCGCGAACCCCGTGGCGACCGGGTTGTCGGCGGCGAATCGGGTGTCGGCCTGGAAGATCGAGTCCAGAGCCCGCGGGGTCCCGCCCTGGTCCCGGAGGAACGACGTCCCGATCTGGTCGGCGACCGTGTGGGAGTCGGCCTGCCGGATCGTGAGCACGTCGACGGCCCGTGCGGTGTCGGCCGCGCGGAGCGTGCCGACCTGGTCGGCGGCCTTGACGGTCGCGATGACGTCCTGCGCCAGGGACGTGAACCCGTCGTCGGCGGTCGCGGTGCGCGCCCCCTGCGGCAAGGCCTGGAGCGTGGGCGACACGGCGCGGATGCCGACGATCGCGGTGCCGAAGTTGGAGCCGGTGCCCGCGGCGTTGCAGCCGCCGTTGGTGTGCACGCCGACGAGCTCGCCCGCGGGCCCGAGGATGCCGGACCCGGAGTTGCCGCCGAGCGTGTCGATGTCGTCGTAGCGGATCTGGTTGGTCGTCACGGTGGTCGCGGGGCCGGCCTCGACCCGCTTCGGCATCCCCGCGGGGTGGCCGATGATCGCGAGCATGTCCCCGACGCCCGGGTTGGCGGTCGCGACGGCCGTGAACCCGTAGGTGCTCCCCGGATTCCCGCCCACGCGGACGATCGCCATGTCCAGACCGCCCAGGCGGTACTCGACGAGCGCGACGATCGGGAAGCTCACCTCGGTGCGCAGCACGCCGCTCGCGTCCACCTGGTAGAGCACGTTGATGTGCATGCTCGTCGCGATCTGCTGCGGCGTCACGACCTGCATCGAGCCGTTCTGGCGAGGCAGGACCCACCCGTCGGCGCTCTGGTCGAACAGGTGCCCGCACGTGAGCACGAGGTCCGGGGCGATGAGCGTGCCGCTGCCCCACCGCACGCCGTCGACGTTCCCGGGGTTGGTGAAGACGCCGCCGAGCCCGGTGTTCCACTGCACCTGCACGGCCTGCTTCTGGTGGGCGCTCACGTACGCCTGGGTGACGCCCAGCGTGCCGTCGTACTGCTCGACGGGCTGGGAGTCGTCGGTGGCGCCGCAGATGGACTCGAGCATCTCGGCGTAGGTGGGCTCGTCGCCCGCGATGGACTCGAGCGTGAGCGGTATGCGCTCGGGCAGCGGCGGGTAGAGCGCGTCGACGGTGTCGGGCGTCTCCGGCACCTCGCGCCGGCTCGGCTTCTTCGGTGCCGACTTCCTGGTTCCAGCCATGGGGTCCCCCCTCGGTTCGGTCCCCTGCACCTGGAGAGAGGCGGGCACGAGCGCGCCCGGACGGGGACGGGGCGGGTGAACCGCGCGGGCAGGCCACGGCTGCGGCCGGAGCGCCCCTGCGACGGCGAGAGCGCCCCGGCCCGTGGGTCAGCGGCTCGCGGCGACGTCGAGCACCCAGGTCACGCCGAACCGGTCCGTGAGCATCCCGTACAGGGGCGCCCAGTCGGACGACGCGAGCGGCGCGACGACGGTCGCGCCGTCGACGAGCGCGTCCCAGTAGCCGCGGACCTCCTCGACGTCGTCGCCGCGCACCGAGACGAAGAACGGCGCCTCGCCGGGGCTCCAGGGTCGTCCCGCGGGGACGTCGTAGGCCATGACGCGGAAGCCGCTCGGCGCGCTGACCTGGCCCCAGACGACGAGGTCGGCCTCGGCCGGGTCCGGGGCCTGGCCCAGGTCGCCGTACGTGGTGAGGACGAGGTCGCCGCCGAACACCGCGCGGTAGTGCTCGAGCGCGGCGCGGGCGTCGCCGCGGAAGTTGAGGTGGGGGGTGGTCTGGACGGACATGGCGTCTCCTCCGGGTCGGTCGTCCGGGCCCGCGGTCGCGGCGCCCGTCGGTCCCGGACGTCGCCCGGGCTCGTGCCACCACCCTCTCGGCCTATCAGGGCGAAGAGTGTCCGCATGGTGCGCGAGCATGGGCGCATGACCGAGACGTCGCGCCGGACCCTCCTGCTGCTGTCGCTCCTTCAGACGCGCCCCGACCGCACGGGTCCCGAGCTCGCCCGGCGGCTCGGCGTCGACCCGCGCACGGTGCGCCGCGACGTCGAGCGCCTGCGCGACCTCGGCTACCGCGTCGTCGCGACGCGCGGGCGCGACGGCGGCTACCGCCTCGACGCCGGCGCCGAGCTCCCGCCCCTGCTGTTCGACGACGAGCAGGTCGTCGCGCTGACCGTCGCGTTGCGCACCGTCGCCGCGAGCGGGCCGGGCGACGCGATCGAGGAGGCGTCCGTGCGGGCGCTCGCGACCGTGCGTCAGGTGCTGCCCGCGCGGCTGCGCCACCGGGTCGACGCCGTCGACGTCGTCCCGGTCCCCGGCGGCACCGGGCGACCGGCGCCGTCGGTCGACGTCGACGTCCTGCTCGCCGTGAGCACCGCGGTGCGCCGGCGCGAGGTGCTGCGCCTCGACTACGCGCCACCCGTCGCCACCACCGAGGCGGGAGCCGAAACCGGGGGCGTGAACGGGCCGGGGACGGGCCGTGCCGCGACGGCGCCGCGGCGCGTGGAGCCGCACCACGTCGTCGTGCGCGACGGACGCTGGTACCTGCTCGCGTGGGACCTCGACCGCGCCGACTGGCGCACCTTCCGCCTCGACCGCACGACGCCCCGAGAGCCGACGGGGCCGCGCTTCGCGCCCCGCGAGCTGCCCGGGGGTGACGTGGGCGCGTTCGTCGCGGCCCGCTTCGCCGGGTCGACGCCGTCCTCCGGGTCGGCGTCGCCCGCGGGCGAGGCGGGGTGGCCGTGCCGCGGGTGGGTCGAGCTCGCCGCGCCGGCCCAGGCCGTCGTCCCGTTCGTCGAGGACGGCGCGGTCGAGGTGCTCGGGCCCGACCGCTGCCGGGTCGCGCTGGGCTCGTGGTCCTGGGTCGCGCTGGCCGCCCGGGTCGCCGCGTTCGACGCGGACGTGCTCGCGGCGGGTCCGGCGGAGCTCGTCGCGGCGTGCGCGACCGTCGCCGGTCGGCTGGGACGGCGTGCGACCGGGGGCGGCCGTAGCGTGGAGCGTCCTGTCCCCGGCAGAACGGACCGGTCATGACCACCCCCGTGCGGCACGACGTGCTCGTCCTCGGCGGCGGCAACGCCGGGCTCTCGCTCGCGGGACGCCTGCGCCGCGACGGCTGCCCCGACGTCGCGGTCGTGGACCCCCGGACCACCCACCAGTACCGGCCGCTGCTCTCCTACGTCGCCTCCGGCATGGCGACGCTCGACGACCTCACCCGGCCCCAGGACGACGTCGTGCCCGACGGCGTCCACCGGTACGTCGACCGCGTCGTCGCGGTCGACCCCGCGCGCTCCCTCGTGCACCTCGCGGGCGGGCGCACGCTCGGGTACGCGGACCTCGCGGTGTGCCCGGGCTCGGAGGTCGACTGGGACGCGGTGCCCGGGGCGGAGCAGGCCGTGCGCACGCCGTTCGCCGCGACGAGCTACCTGCCCGACCTCGCGTCCACGACCTGGGACCTGCTGTCGTCGCTCACCGCGGGCCGCGTGGTGTTCGCGGTCTCCTCCCGGCACGTGCCGTGCTTCCCCGTGGCGCTCAAGCCGCTGTTCGTGGCCGCGGACCACTGGCGCCGCACCGGCGTCCTGGACGCGATCGAGATCGAGCTCGCCGTCGAGTCGCCGCGGCTCGTGGACGACCCGCGCGCCGAGCCCGCCCTGCGCGACGCCGGCCGGCGCTTCGGCGTCCGGCTGCGCACCGGCACGACGCTCGTGTCCGTCGACGCCGCGCACCGTACGGTCCGGCTGCGCGGGCCGCACGGGACCGACGAGCTCGGCTACGACGCCCTGTACGTCGCGCCGCCGCACCGCGCTCCCGCGTGGGTCGCCGAGAGCGGGCTCGCGACGCCGGAGAGCGACGGCTTCGTCGCCGTCGACCCCGAGACGCTCCAGCACGTCACCTTCCCGCGCGTCTGGGGCCTCGGGGACGCGGCCGCGGTCGACGCGATGCCGTCGGGCGGCGCGCTGCGCCGGCAGGTGCCCGTCGTGGCGCGCAACATCACCGCACGCCGCCGCGGCACGCCGATGCAGCGGTACGACGGCTACTCCGTCGCGCCGGTCACGACGTCGCGCGCCGAGCTGCTCCTCGCCGAGTTCGACCGCGAGCGCCGGCCCGACCCCGGGTTCCGGTTCGTGGACCTCGCGCGCCCGCGCCGCAGCCTGCTGCTGTTCGACCGGTACGTGCAGCCGACGATCTACTGGCGGCGGCTGCTCCAGGGCAAGGTGGGCTGACCCGGCACCTGGATCGGCACGGCGCGCCGCAGCACGAAGAAGAAGGGCCGCTCCATGCCGCGGGCCTCCATGAGGCCGAGCAGGGTGTCGCCGTCGACGGCACGGAACACGTCCTCGACGGGGAGCGCGTCGTAGGTCATGGCGGCGGTCGCCACGCCGCGGTGCACGACGGTCCGCAGCCGCGCCCGGGGGCGCCGCGTCCGCGCGAGCGGCAGCAGCGCGCGCACGATCCGCGCGACGCCGGGCCGCCGCAGGAGCGGGGCGCACCGCAGCACGAGAGGGAGCGGCACGAACGCGGGGTCGACGGCGAACGGGCCTCCCCGGGGGGCGGCGAACACGAGCGGGTGCGCGTCGCGCACGCCGTCGAACCGCTTGCCGACCCACCCCAGTGCCTCGAGCACGCCGTCGAGCGGGTGGCCGGTGGGCAGCCCGGCGCCGCGCCACCGACCGGCGATCGCGTCGACGTCCGCGGGCGGCAGCGTGTCGAAGAACGCGAGCGCGTCGCCCGTGGTGGTGCCACGCCGGAGCCCGGCCAGCTCGCCGAGCCGGGGGCGTGCTGCGAGGGGGTCGTTCGGTGCGGCCATGCGCTCCTCCTCGTCGGGAGCGAAGGTGGACGACGTCGCTTCCGATCCTCGCGCGCGTCGGCACCTCGCGCCGCCCGGCACGACGTCGGCCGGCCGGTGCTACGACGACGCGGGTGCGCCGTCGACGGTCTCGTGCCGCTTCTGTCGCGCGAACCGCGCCGGGAGGTCCGGCCCGTCCCACACCTGGATCGCGCGCCAGATCGAGGCGGCGATCGGGACGGCGAGCACGGCTCCGGTGAGGCCCGCGAGCACGGTGCCCGCGGTCAGCGCGACGAGGATCACGAGCGGGTGGAGCCGCAGCGTGCGGCCCATGACGACGGGCTGGAGCAGGTCGCCCTCGAGCTGGTTGACCGCGATGACGATCGCGACCACGATGAGCGCCTCGACCGGCCCGACGGCCACGAGCGCGACGAGCGCGCACAGGATGCCGGCGAGCGTCGCGCCGACGAGCGGGATGAACGCGAGCAGGAACACGAGCACCGAGAGCGGGATGACGAGCGGGACCCCGACGATCGCGAGACCGATGCCGATGGCGACGGCGTCGACCGCCGCGACGATCGCCGTCCCGCGGACGTAGCCGCCGAGCGTGCGGACCGTCGTCTCGCCGATCCGCTGCCCCCGCTCGTACCGGGCGCCCTCGAACGGGCGCAGCAGGAACTCCCAGATCGCCGGGCCGTCCTTGAGGAAGAAGAACAGCACGACGACCATGACGAAGAACCCGGCGACGAAGTCGACCGTCTGCGAGGCGCCCGCGAGCGCCCCGGCGCCCACGGCGTCGGACTGGAGCAGGCCGACGAGCGAGTCGCGCACGGACGCGACCTGCTCCTCGGTGATCTGGAACGGCAGGTCCTGCACGTAGGCCTGGAGCTCGTCGAACCCGTCGATCGCCTGGTCGCGCAGCTCGGGCCACTGGTTGACGACCGCCGCGACGACCAGCCACACGACCACGCCGAGCACGACGACCAGGGCGAGCAGCGCGATGACCGTCGCGAGGAACGACGGCACGCCCTTGCGCCGCAGCAGGCTCACGAGCGGGGAGATCGCCGCGGCGAGGACGAGCGCGATGAGCACCGGGATGACGATGAGCGTCAGCCGCGTGATCGCGAACACCGCGACGGCGACGAGAGCGACGATCGCGAGGACCTGCACCGAGCGCGTGCCCGCGCGCCCGACGCCGTCCGACCACAGCGCGGAGACGCCCGACGGGCGCGACGGCGCGTCGGAGGTGCGGGCGTCGGTCCCGCCAGGAACGGTCGCCGGCACGCCGTGGGTCGGCTCGTCGCGCGACGCGACGGCGCCCCCGTCCACCGCCTCGGCGCGCTCGCCCGTCCGCTTCCCCGACCGCCGTCTGCCCAGCCCCATCCCGACTCCCTCTCGCCGCACGTGACGGTCAGGCTTTCACGATCGCGACTCACCCGCCGGGTGCCGGCACCGCAGGCTCCGTAGAGTGCGTCGCATGGCATCCCGCATCAGCGAGCTGGTCCTCGACTGCGCCGACCCGGAGCTGCTCGCCCGGTTCTGGTGCGACGTCCTCGGCTACGTCGAGCTCGACCGGGAGGGCGACGGCTCGATCGAGATCGGCCCGCCCGGAGTCGGGTTCGGCGGCCTCCAGCCCACCCTCATCCTCAGCCCGAGCACGGACCCGCGGGCGGGCAAGCTCCCGCTGCACCTCGACGTCAACCCACCGACCGCGACCAGGACGCCGAGCTCGAGCGGCTCCTCGCCCTCGGGGCGCGACCCGCCGACGTCGGGCAGACGGGCGACGAGCCGTGGCACGTGCTCGCCGACCCCGATGGGAACGAGTTCTGCCTGCTGCGCCGGCGCCTCGACCCCTGACGCGGGCCTCGGCTCACGCCGTGGCGGGCACGGGCCGGTACCGCACGGCGAGCGCTCCCGACCGGAACGGGGTGCGGTCCACGAGCTCGAGCGGGATGCGCTCGTGCAGGCCGGCGAGCAACGTCGGCCCGTGCCCGGCGAGGACCGGCTGCACCACGAGCTCGTACTCGTCGATCAGTCCCAGGTCCGCCAGTGCCAGCGGCAGGTTCACGCCACCCACCCACAGGCCCGCGCCCGGCTCCTCCTTGAGCCGCCGCACCGCCTCCTCGAGGTCGCCCCGCACCAGCTCGGCGTTCCAGTCGACCTCGCTCAACGTGCTCGACACGACGTACTTCTTCGCCCGGTCGATGGCCTCGGCGAAGGGCACCTCCCACTCGTCCATCCAGTCGGGCCACACGCCCGAGGCGGGCCTGCGCCACGCCGACTCCATCATCTGGTAGGTCACCCGCCCGAACAGGAGGGCGTCGGCGCGCTCCATCTCGGCGGTCCAGTAGCGCATCGACTCCTCGTCCGGGGGAAGCCCGGCCTCGTGGTGGCAGCAGCCGTCGAGCGTGACGTTGATCGAGTAGCGCAGCGTTCTCATCTCGTCGATCTCCCTTGATACGCGATTGCCCGGACCAGACTCAGACCACCGCCGACCCGCTTTCTCATCGGCGCCCCGTGGCACCGCCGCCCACGAGGTCCTGCGTCCCGACGACGCCGAGCAGCCGGATCTTCTCCGCCGCCTCCGTGCCCGGCGCCGCCGTGAGCACGAGGAGCACCTGGAGCTGGTCCTCGGTGGCCAGCGCCTGGCAGTCCACCTCGATCTCCCCCACCACCGGGTGCACGAGCGTCTTGTGGTCCACGAACCGGCGCGCGACCTCCTGCCGCTCCCACAGCGCCGCGAACTCCGGGCTGGTGCGCCGCAGGACGTCCACGAGCTCACCCGCGCGCGACGACGGGCCCAGCACCGCGACGGCGGAGCGCAGGCTCGCCACGAGCACCCGCCCCTGCCGGTCCCGGTCGTCCGCGGGGTAGATCGCGCGCGCCGTCTCGGGGTGGGCGAACCACCGGTAGATCTCGCTGCGGTCCCAGCCAGAGTACGCCGTCGCGTCGCCGTAGAGAGCGCGGGCCAGGTCGTTCTGCGCGAGCGTCTCCCCCAGCGGGTTGAGGATGAGGGCCGGGGTGTCGCCCAGGCGGTCGAGCACGCGCTGGAGCGCGGGAGCCACGTGGCCGGGGTCGGTCGCCCGGTCGGGCACCCCGTGCCCGGCGACCCGGTAGAGGTAGTCGCGCTCGTCGTCGGACAGGCGCAGCGCCCGCGCGATCGACGCGAGCATCTGTGTGCTCGGTTGCGGCCCGCGCTGCTGCTCCAGGCGCGTGTAGTAGTCCGTGGACATCAGCGCGAGCTGCGCCACCTCCTCGCGGCGCAGGCCCGGTGCCCGACGGCGCAGCCCGGCCGGGAGGCCCACGTCGCCCGGCTGCAGCGCCTCCCGGCGACGGCGGAGGAAGTCGGCGAGCGCGGCACGGTCCATGCGCCCATCGTCCGGGGTGCGACGCGCCCGTGCCAGGGATCGCCGGTCCCCCGATGACCGGACTCTGCCGCGGCGCTCGCCGCGCGCCCAGGATCGAGGCATGGACCTCACGAACAGCACCGTCTTCATCCCCGGCGCGACGAGCGGCATCGGGCTGGCGCTCGCGGTCGCACTGCAGGAGCAGGGCAGCACCGTCGTCGTCGGCGGGCGCCGCACCGACCTCCTGGAGCGGATCGCCGCCGAGCACCCCGGCCTCGACACCGTGCGCATCGACACGACCGACCCCGAGAGCATCGCGTCGGCCGCCAAGGAGGTGCTCGACCGCCGCCCCGACCTGGACACGCTCGTCACGATGGCCGGCATCATGCGCGCCGAGGACTGGCACCACCCCGAGGGCTTCCTCGACAGCGCGGAGCAGATCGTCACGACGAACGTGCTCGGGCCGATCCGGCTCATCGGCGCGTTCGTCGAGCACCTGCAGACCCGGCCGCACGCGACCATCGTCACGGTGTCCTCCGGGCTGGCGTTCGCGCCGCTCGCGGTCACCCCGACGTACGACGCGTCCAAGGCCGCGATCCACATGCTCAGCGAGGCGCTGCGCCTCCAGCTCGCGGACACGAGCGTCGACGTCGTCGAGCTCGTCCCGCCGTCCGTCGCGACCGACCTCATGCCCGGCCAGCGCGAGAGCGCGTTCGCCATGCCGCTCGACGAGTTCGTCACCGAGGTCGTCGACCTGCTGCGGACGCAGCCCGACGCGCACGAGATCCTCGTCGAGCGCGTGAAGTTCCTCCGATTCGGCGAGGCGCGCGGCGACTACGACGAGGTGGTGCGCGTGCTCAACGCGGCGGACCCGCACGGGAACTGACGCCGAGCGCCGGGCTCAGGCGGCGAGGGACAGCACGACGACAGCCACCCCGAGGACCGCGTCGAGCGCGCAGCAGAACTCGGCGAGGGACGAGGAGACCACGCGCCGGGCGTGCAGGTGGTGGACGTCCCACGCGGCGTGCCCGAGGAGCCCGGCACCCACGATCACCCCGGCCCACGGCTGCCCGAGCAGCGCGACGGCCACGGCGACACCGACGACGACGGCCATCGCCGCCCCCTGCAGCGGCAGGCCCCACCCGGGCCGGATCCTGCCGCGGACCACGCCGTAGACGGCGAGCACGACGACGAGCGCGAGCAGCGCCCAGAACGGGTCGAACCCGGGGACGGCGAACCCGACGCCGAGGAGCACGAACGTCAGGCCGAACAGGGGCCAGGCGGCCGACCGCCGTCCCAGCGCCGCGGCACCGAGGTAGACGAAGCCCGCCGCGGTGAGCACCTGCGCGACCTGCGCCGTGTCGGACACCCCGAACCAGAACGCGGCGGCGAGCGCCGCCCCGAAGGCGATGCCCGCGACGGTCGGCCACCGCGCGGGCCACGCGGACGCCCGGGGCGGCTGGACCGCGGTGTGCTCGCCGGCGGTCACGAGGTCGCCCCGCCGGGCACGTGCGGGACCGGCTGACCGGGCGGGGTGAAGGCCGCCAGGACCGTCGCGGCGATGGTGACGGCCGCGTCGTCGGGCGCGAGGCGCCCCGCCTCGATCTCGGCCGCGGCGCCGTGCATCACGCGATGGAGGGTCCCGACGAGCCACGAGGCGGGCAGGTCCGTCCGGAACGCCCCGGCCTTGCGACCCCGCTCGACGAGGCGCTCGACGCGGGTCGCGGGTCGTTCGTGGAGCTCGAGCATCCGCTCGGGCGAGAGGACCTCGGTCGCCGCGGTCATGAGGGCGCCGATCTGGACGATCGTCAGCCAGCTCTGCCGGACGAGGCGGACCAGGGCCTCGCGCGGGTCGCCGCTGAGGTCCAGCGCGTCGAGCGCCTCGTCGCCCTCCTCGATCGCCCGGGCGACCACGGCGTCGACCAGCTCGGCGCGGCCGGCGAAGTGCCCGTAGAGGGTGACCCTGCCGACGCCCGCGGCTTTCGCGATCTCCGCGATGCTCGCGTCGGGGTCGCGGCTCAGGCAGACGGCGGCGGCGTCCAGGATCGCCTGGACGTTGCGGCGGGCGTCGGCCCGCTTGGCCTGGTGCTGGGTGGCGTTGCTCGGCATGAAGCCCTCCCTTGTCGAACACCACTGTACGAGTTAACGTGGCCGCGTCAACCCGAACATGCATGTTCGACTTGAGGAGGCCGTCATGACGGACCACGACCTGGACGTCGCCAGCCCACGCACGACCCCCGACCCGAGGCGATGGCGGGTCCTCGCGCTGCTCGGGACCGCCCAGCTCATGCTCATCCTCGACATCACGGTCGTCACGATCGCGCTCCCGGCGATCGGGGACGACCTCGGGCTCGAACGCACCGCGCTGACCTGGGTCGTGAGCGCGTACACCCTCGCCTTCGGCGGGCTCATGCTGCTGGGCGGCCGGCTCGCGGACCGGTTCGGGTCGCGGCGGCTCGTCCTGACCGGCCTGACGGTCTTCACGCTCGCCTCGCTCGTCACCGGGCTCGCGGACGGCCCGGAGCTGCTGCTGACGGGTCGGGTCGCGCAGGGTGTCGGCGCCGCGCTGCTCTCCCCCGCCGCGCTCTCGGCGATCGTCACGACGTTCGACGGCGAGGAGCGCAACCGGGCGCTCGGCGTCTGGTCCGCGCTGAGCGGCGGCGGGGCGGCGCTCGGCGTGCTGCTCGGGGGGCTGCTCACCGGCGGCCCGGGGTGGCCGTGGATCTTCTTCGTCAACGTCCCTCTCGGGCTCGTGCTCCTCGCCGCGCTCCTGCGGCTGCTCCCCGCAGGGCCCGCCGGCGCCGACCGCCGTCGGCTCGACCTGCTCGGCGCCGCGCTGGTGACCGCGGCGACGGGTGCCGTCATCTACGCGCTGATCGGCGCGGGCGACCGGGGCTGGACCGACGCCGCCACGGTGCTCTGGCTCGTGGCCGGCCTGGTGCTCTACGTCGTGTTCGCGCTGTGGCAGCGCGTCGCCGTCGCGCCCCTCATGGACCTGCGGCTGCTGGTCCGCCGCCCGGTCCGGGCGGGCACGTTCCTCATTCTCGTGGCGACCGCGCTCATGATCGCCGTCTTCTTCCTCGGCTCGTTCCTGCTGCAGCGCGTCCACGACCTCGGTCCGATCGCCACCGGGCTGCTCTTCCTCCCGGTGGCGGTCGCCACCATGGCCGGGTCGCAGCTCGCGGGCACGTTCCTCGGGAGGACGGGCGCCCGGTCGATGATGTTCGTCGCGGCCCTCGTGGTCGCCGCGGGCCTCGCGCTGCCCGCGCTCGTCGACGGGGTCGCCGCCGCCGTGACCGGGATGGCGGTCGGGTCCGCCGGGATCGGCGCGCTCTTCGTCGTCGCCTCGGCGACCGCGCTCGGCCAGGTCGCACCGCACGAGGCGGGCATCGCGTCCGGCATCGTGAGCACGTTCCACGAGTTCGGCGCGGCGCTCGGCGCCGCCGCGATCTCCAGCGTCGCCGCGGCAGGCATCGCGGGAGGCACGCTCCAGGGGATCGAGGCGGGCTTCGGGTTCGCGGCCGTCGTCGCGCTCGTCGGCGGCGCGCTGGCGCTCGCGCTCCTCCCGCCGCGGCGAGCGGTCACGGGTCCCGGCACGGGCCAGGGCGCAGGTCAGCCCGCGCCGAGCGACCTCTCGCCCCGCCGATCCTGAACACCAGCGTACGGGCCGGGGGCCTGGCGCTCAGGGCGTGTCGGACACCGCCGCGACGTGCTTGACGTCGGCCCGGTCGACGAACTCGAGCGCCGTCGCGGCGACCTCGCGCCACCCGTGGTCGATGGTCAGCGAGTGCCCGCGGTCCGGCAGCTCGGTGAACTCCGTGAGCGCGTCGTTGTGCTTCGCCTGGATCGTGTACGCGCTGTGCGCGATGGCGTGCGGGACGGTGTGGTCCTTCTCGCCCGAGATGATGAGCAGCGGGCCGCGGTCGGGGTTCTTCGTGTCGACCTTGGTCTCGGAGAACGGGTTGAGGTTCGCCGTGACCGCCTGGAAGATCGGGTTCCCCGCCGCCGCGACGTGGAACGTCTCGTAGAGCTCGCGGGCCTCGGACTCGTCGAGCGCGTTCGCCCACCCGAACGTGAACTGCTCGAACGTGAGCGTGACCGCGCGCCGCGTGTTGGCCGGGTTGCTGACGACGGGGAACGCGCTCTTGAGCGCGGACGCCGGGATGGGCAGGACGCCCTGGAACGGCGCCGGGTCGACCGCGACCGTCACGACGGACACGCCCTCCCCCGCGATCTTCTGCGCGATGAGACCGCCGAACGAGTGCCCGACGACGGCCGGCTGGTGGTCGAGGGCCGCGGCCGCCTCGAGGTAGTGGTCGGTGACCTCCTGGACCATCTTGCGGGCGAACGCCTCGGGGTGCTCGCGCGCCTCGGCGACCGTCGCCGGGTCGTCGGGCCAGCCCGGTGCGACGGTCGTGTAGCCCGCCTCCTCGAAGAGCGCGCGCCAGCGGTCCCAGCTGCTCGACAGCAGCCACAGCCCGTGGACGAACAGCACGGGCCGCAGCCCGCTCGCGTTCGCCCGCTCGATCTCGGCCACCTCGTGCTCGGTGAGTGCCATGTCGTCGCCTCCGCCTCGTGTCCCGGTCCGGTGCCCCCACGGCGTGGCCGTACGACCGCGCCCACCGGCACGCTAGGAGCCGGGCCCCGCGCGGCACATCGGCCGCGCATACCGAGTTCCGACCTACCGCGTACCTAGGCCCGGTGCGAGACTCCTCGCGTGACACCTGGGCTGGTGGGCCGCCGCACGGAGCTCGCGCTCGTCGACGCGCTCTACGAGGGGATCGACGACGGCGGCGCCGCGCTGCTCGTCGAGGGCGCCCCGGGGGTCGGCAAGACCGCGCTCGTGGACGAGCTGGAACGACGCGCCCGCGCGCGGGGCATGGGCGTGCTGCGGACCGCCGGCACGCTCGCGGAGTCCACCGTCCCGTACGCCGGGCTCCACCTGCTGCTCCACCCGCTCCGGGACCGGTTCGCCGAGCTGCCCCGACCCCAGCGCGAGGCCCTCGACGTCGCGTTCGGCGCGCGCGAGGGCAGCCCGCCGACGCTCTTCCTCGTCGGCCTCGCGACGCTGACCCTGCTGTCGGACGCGGCGAAGGACCGGCCGCTCCTCGTCGTCGCGGAGGACCTGCACTGGCTCGACCCGATCTCGCGGTCGGCCCTGCAGATGGCCGCGCGCCGCCTCGCGTCCGACCCGGTGCTCGTCGTGATGACGACCCGCGGCGGTGACCACGCCCTCGCGTCCGACGGCGTCCGGCACCTGCACCTGGGACCGCTTCCCTTCATCGACGCGAACGCCGTGCTCGACGCCCGGCCTGACGCGCCCCGCGGCGCCACCCGCCGGGCGCTCCTCGAGCTCGCCGACGGGAACCCGCTCGCCCTCGTCGAGCTGACGGCGTCCGACGTCGGGCTCACCGAAGCCGGCCTCGTCCCCCTCCCCGACCGGCTCGAGCTCGCCTTCGCGGGACGCTTCGCCGACCTCCCCGAGCCGGCGCGCCTCGCCGTCCTGGCCGTCGCCCTCGACACCGACGCCGCGGCCGACGACGCGACCCGGGTCGCGGCCCGCGCGCTGGGCCGCGCCGTCGGACCGGGGTGGCTCGATGCCGCGCTCGACGCCGGCCTGCTGCGCCGCGACGAGGGGAGCGTGCCGTTCCGCCACCCGCTCGTGCGGTCCGCCGTCACGAGCGCGAGCACGACGGCGGAGCGCACTGCCGTGCTGCGCGCCCTCCTGGACGTCCGAGGCGAGAGCCCCGAGCGGACCGTGTGGTGGCGTGCGGAGCTCGCCGGCGGGCCTGACGCGGCGCTCGCGGACGAGCTCGACGTCCTCGCCGATCGGAGCCTCGCGGCCGGGGACGCCACGCAGGCGGTGCGGGCGCTGCGTCGCTCGGCGACGCTCACCGCCGATCCGGGCGTCCGCGCCGTGCGCCTCGTGCGCGCCGCGGAGGCCGCCGCGGGTTCCGGTGCGACCGACGTCGCCGTCGCGCTGCTCGACCGGGTAGAGACCGACACCGCCGACCCCGCCGTCCGGGCCCGCGTCGCATGGCTGCGCGAGCTCCTGCCCGTCGCGGCGTCGGCCCTCGCGCGCGGCGACCTCGGCCCGGCGCTGCGCGCGATCGACGACCTGGGGCGCGCCGGGGAGACCGACCGCGCGCTCGACGCGCTGCTCCGGCTCGCCTCGATCGCCTGGGACCACTCGACCGAGGCCGAGTCGGGACGCCCGCTCGTCGACGCCGCCCGGCTCCTCGACCTCGACGCGGACGACCCGCGCGCGCTGTTCCTCGCCGCCGTGACGGAGCCGGTCGCGCGGGGCGACGAGATCGTCGCGCGCATCCGCGCGCTCCCCGACGTGGACGACGCCGACGCCCAGCGGGACTGGCAGCTCGGCTACGCGCTGAACAAGTGCGGCGAGATCGAGCCGTCCGCGGCGTACCTGCAGCGCGCCGTCGACGGCCTGCGCCGGAGCGGAGACGTCGCCCTGCTGCCGCACGCGCTCCTGGGCCTCTCGTGGATCGACTACCTGCGCGGGCGCTTCGCGGAGGCCCGCGCCCAGGTCGAGGACTGCGCAGCCATCGCCGTCGACGTCGACGACCCCGGTCTCCTCGCCGCCGCACGCGCCGTGCTCGCGTGGTTCGACGCCCTGGACGGGTCGCCGCCCGACCTCGACGCCATCGCGGGAGGCTCCGCCCTCGGGGCCCAGCGTCTGGCCGCACGGGAGCTCCGCGCGACGCTCACCCTCGCCGACGGCATGGCGGCGCTCGTCTCCGGGCGGCCCCGCGACGCCGAGCGCGCGTTCCTGCGCGTCGCCGACCCGGACGACGCCGCGCACACCCTCGTCTGGCGCGTCGTCTCGCTCCCCGACCTCGTGGATGCCGCCGTGCTTTCCGGGCACCGCCGCGAGGCGTCGTCGCACGTCGAGGAGGTGGCCCGCCTCGCCCCGACCTGGCACGCTCCCGTCCTCGACGCGGCGCTCCGGTTCGCGCGCCTCGCGCTCGTCGAGGACGCAGGGCTGGAGACGGCGGCGCGCGCGCTCGACCGGGACCCGCTCGCCATGCCGTTCTTCCAGGCGCGGGCGCGACTGCTCGTCGGGCGACGGCTGCGCCGTACTCATCGCCCCGACGAGGCGCGGCGGCACCTGCATCTCGCGCTGGAGGCCTTCACCGCGTTCCCCGCTCCCCGGTGGGCCGAACGGTGCCTCGACGAGCTCCGGGCGACGGGCGAGCGCCTCCCCGACGCGGCGCCGTCGGGCAGGCACGTCCTGACGCCGCAGGAGCTGCGCGTCTGCGTGCTCGCCGTCGAGGGACTGCGCAAC
Source organism: Cellulosimicrobium sp. I38E (assembly GCF_001647255.1). Classification (NCBI taxonomy): domain Bacteria; kingdom Bacillati; phylum Actinomycetota; class Actinomycetes; order Micrococcales; family Promicromonosporaceae; genus Cellulosimicrobium; species Cellulosimicrobium sp. I38E. The sequence goes on along the minus strand of NZ_LUAZ01000014.1, from coordinate 67,539 downwards.
CGCGAGATCGCCGAGCGACTCTTCCTCTCGCCCCGCACCGTCGGCGCCCACCTCTACGCGGCGTTCACCAAGCTGGGCATCACGAGCCGCGATCAGCTCGCCGGCGCGCTCCGGCGAGAGTGACGCTCGCGGAGCAGATCAGGCGGTCTCGGCGGCCGGTGCGAGCGTGGCCGCGAGAATCTGCCTCCGCTCGTCGGCGCGCACCCAGAGGCGGGTGTAGACCAACCGCGCGGACACCGCGGCGCCGCCCTGGATCGCCTCCACCGCGGCGACCATCCGTGTCGCTCCCGTCGCGACGTCCGCCTGCACGTCGAGCGACTCCTCCTCCAGGCGGGTGATCCGCAGCGAACCCGAGCGATAGCTCGGCTGGTCGTCCTCCGTGGTGAAGACCGACCCGTCCAGGCCGGCGCCGACGCCGACGCCGACGCTCGTGCAGCAGGGCGTCCAGGACATCGACGTCGGCGGCCCGCTGGGCGGCCTGAAGTGCGTGCTCAGCAGCAAGATGGCTCATCGCGCGAGTCTCCCCGCACCCTGACCTGCGACTCGGCGCGGGGAGACACGCCTCAGAACAGCGGCCACGGGACGGCGGGCATGTCCCCCGCCGGTGCGGGGAACCGCGCCGAGCGCAAGAGACTGTCGCAACGCTCGGCGAGGGCGGTCACCTCGTCGGGAGCCAGGAGCTCCGCCAGCCGGCGGCCGAGGTCGCCGTCCTGGGTGGTCCCGGCACCGGTGCCGAGGCCGGCGCGCACGCGCTCGACGCCCGCGAGCTCGTCGTCGTTCAGGCCCTCCCCGAGCCAGCCCCACAGCACGGTCCGCAGCTTGGGCTCGACGTGGAAGGTGACGCCGTGGTCGACGCCGAGGCGACGCCCGTCGGGCAGCGGCAGCACGTGCCCGCCCTTGCGATCGGCGTTGTTCACGACCGCGTCCAACACCGCCATGCGCCGCAGCGACGGCGAGTCCTCGTGGACGACGCTCACCGGCCGGTCGTCCTCGTCGACGCCCTCCAGCACCGTCCGCACGCCGTCGGCCGGCACCTCGTCGGTGGGCACGACGTCGACGGGCGACTGGGTCGCGTCCACGTCCTGCCAGAGCTGCACCATGCCCGGGCCGAGCGGTCCGTCACGCAGCCACGTGCGCGGCACGACGCCCCAGCCGAGCGCCTCCGAGACGAGGTACGCGGCCACCTCGCGGCCGGCCAGCGTGCCGTCGGGGAAGTCCCACAACGGCTTCTCCCCCGCGACGGGCTTGTACACGACCGCGACCTCACCGATCCGGGCCAGGAACGTCGCGTTCGACGCCGCGCGGATGCGTCCGACGACCTCGAGCGGCGCAGTGTCTTGTGACGTGGTGTCGCGCGGTGTGGCGTCGAGCGGTGCCGCGTCGACGTCGTCGTGCGGGGAGGTCACGCCTCGTCGGGCAGCACGCACTCGTGCCCGTCGGGGTCCACCGGCCGACCGCAGCGGGGGCAGGCCGGGCGGCCCGCCTGCACGACAGCGCGCGTGCGCTGGGCGAAGGCGCGCGCCGTCCCCACCGGCATGCGGATGAGGAACGACTCCGCGGGCTCGGGCTCGTCCGCGTCGGGGTCGAGGTCGTCGTCCTCGTCCACGAACGGGAACGCCTCGACGACCACCTGCGCCGTGCGCGGGTCCCAGCTCAGCCGCATCGACCCCGTGCGGAACTCCTCCTTGACGGGGAGGTCCAGCGGGTCGTCGTCGACGAGCTCGGCCGGCACGTCGACGGGGACGCTGTACCGGTTGTCGGGCGCCTCCATCAGCTCGTCGAGCAGGCGCTGGATCGTGTCGGCGAGGACGGCCGACTGCTCTTTCTCGAGGGCGACGCTCGTCGTGCGGGTGCCCGTGCGGGCCTGGAGGTAGAACGTGCGGGAGCCGGGCATCCCGACAGTTCCCACGACGACGCGGTCCGGCCAGTCGTGCTCGTGGACGAGAGTGGGCATGCCCTCACTCTACGAGCGCTCGGCCCGTCCGCGCCGGGCGGCCACGCGTCGGACGTCAGGACGGCGGAAGGTCGCTCGGGTCGTCAGGTCGAACCGGGCCCGCGCCGCCCCCGACCGGCGCGTCGCCGACCGGCGCCGCTGTGCGCAGCCACGGCAGGTCGCCGGCGTCGGTGTTCACGGCCACGACCTCCGGGCGGTGCGGCCCGTACCGGACGATCGAGATCGACGCCGGGCCGACGACGATGCGCTGAAACAGGTCCAGGTGCATCCCCAGCGCGTCCGCGAGCACCGACTTGAGCACGTCCCCGTGCGAGACGGCCGCCCACACCGCGTCGTCGCCGTGCCGGGCCGCGACCTCGGCGTCGTGCCGTCGGACGGCCTCGACGCCCCGGGCCTGCATCGCGGCCAGCGACTCCCCGCCCGGGAACACCGCCGCCGACGGCTGGGTCTGCACGATGGACCACAACGGCTCCGTGGCCAGGTCCTTCAGCGCGCGGCGTTGCCACTGCCCGTAGTCGCACTCGGTGATGCCCTGCTCGGTGACAGACTCGGGCGTGACCGTCTGGCGGTCGAGCAGGGCCTGCGCGGTCTGCCGGCACCGCTCCAGCGGGCTGGTCACGACGCGCGCGAGCGGGACTCCCGCGACACGCTCGGCGGTGCGGGCCGCCTGGTCGCGACCGACCGCGTCCAGCCGGACCCCGGCGGACCGCCCGGCGAGGATCCCTCCGGCGTTCGCGGTGGTGCGGCCATGACGGACGAGGAGGACTGTGGGCATGCATCCGAGCGTAGACGCGCCCCACAGTGCGCACGACGTGAGGTGCGGCGAGAGGAAATCAAGCCGTTCGAGCAACTACTCGGTTTGCGCGAATCGTCACGAATAATGACGTCGCGCACACCTAAGGGCATCCAACCATGATTGGAATGAATCGTCGCCCTCTAACCACAGGAACCGTCATTCAACTACCCAAGTTAAGAGCCCACCACGCACCGCGATGAATGACCAACGGAATTTCGGGATGGACCGCTAAATTCGGGTTCAAGTAGCGAAACTCGTGGCGTTTAGAGTCCGCACTACTGTCCTGCCCTACAGCTGAACATTCAAACAGAATCTGGACCGCATCAAGAACCGGGAGAGTCAAACCTCTGTCACGCGCGAGTTGAGTTAACTGCGCTACTGTGAATGACCGCCGCCGGAGCGACGAAAGCAGCCCGATTACATCATCCACGTGAGGCGTGCTCAGGTAGCCCTGGAGTTCATCCTTTAGTTCCGGCACGAAATACTCAATAGAGTAATCATTCAAAGCCCTTTGAATCTGGCTCGTCGTGACAGCGCCCTCGTCCGAACGCCGTTGCACCTTGCTCAGAAGAGCAATAAGGTCGCGCGGTGTGTGTCGAGTCTGATCAACCAAGTACTCCCACATGCTCTGCGACCTGCGCCCGACTGGTGCATTCAATGGCAGGAGGTCTCGGATTGGATCGTCCCCAACATACCCGCTCAATCGCGCCCTATGGAGAATTAAGCCACCCAACGTCGCGTCGTCGGATTCGTCAAGACTTGGCGACCATCGCAAACTGACTGCAAAGTTCTGGCGAATTTTGTTCTTGTTTGGACTGCTGAGACGTTCATAGAGATCGAACCGGCAAAGCAAGACGATCTTGGCAGAACTACCCAAGCGAAAGAAAACGTCGTTTAGCGACTCGACTTCCCCCAACAATGCCGAAAGAGATGCGTATGTTCGATCGCTGGGGGGAAAGCAGCTCGTCCAGACCGTCTATTATATGAACATGCTTGCTGTTTGTGCGGAGGTTTGAGATCGCCTTCTCCACGCGCGCAGCGGCGTCGGTAAGCTGCACTTGCCGCGTGCCGTACTCCGCTTGAACTGACGCCTCGTATATCGCGGGGAGCCCACCCTTCATCGCAACGTTAACCGAGCGGAGGCTAAGTTCCGAGAAACTTCGTGTCGGTAAGAGCCCTTGCTTTTCAAGCGCCTTCGCAAGCTTTTGACAATCAGCGGAGTCGAACGGATCAGCACCAGCGTCGTTGAGCATCGACTGGAAGACCCTTAGTAGGAGCAACCAACGCCAGCTAAGTCGCAGGACTTGCTGCGACGAGTCGTCGTCAGCCAATTGCTGCAGCGTCCCGTAGGGGAAATCCTTGAGGTCAATCAGATCGACAAAGAGCTTTGGATCTGTGTCCGCTTTCTGCACTAGGTGCTCGCCGATTGCGGACTTTCCCGAACCCTTGTGTCCAAGTACAAGGTACTCACTGCCACTGACAATCGCTTTGGTCACGCCCTTGAAGTCGTAGAAGCCTTCAAGCAGCAGACCGGGATCGCGCACACTCTCGGCCCCAGCCGATGCGTAGCCGAAACGAATGTCGGCAAACGCTACCCCGTCGGGCGTCGGCGGAAATACATCGACGACGCTCTTTCCGTGACCGGGGCGTTCTTTCAGCGTCACGTAGCCTGCCTGCTCAGCATCGCGCAAGAACTGCCCGAAACGGGCGTACCTAAATTCGGACTCAGAGAAGTCGGGCCATTTTCGCAGCAACAACTCCTTTGCTTTCGATGCCGATAGTGGATTGCCAGCACGATGCCGATCGGTGGCAATCCCCCGAAGCGCTTCGAACGCGTCGTCGAGCAAGGCCGGGGAAGCCGTGTCGACAATGGCCTCGCCCGGAGGCACCGCCTCTGCACTAGCTCCTCGTTCACGACTAACGAGGCTCAGCGCGAAGTCAGACTTGCTAACATCCTCTACTACTTTGACATATCCAGCCTTTTCTGCTGCGAGACAAAAGTCCTTGAATCCCCTGTACCCAAGGCTTGCCTCCTGGAACGGTCCACCGAGCGCGTCGATCAAGAGCGGCTTGGTGTGAGCCCCGAGCGGGGTCCCACCTCGTTCGAGGATATGCCGCACAACGCGTGCCAGCACCTCGAACTCGTAGTCAACGCTTGCCAGCGTGAAGTCTGAGTTCTTGGGCATGTCGATTATGCGGATGACACCGGCTTCGGTTGCGGATCGGACGAGTTCTTTAAACGTACCGTATCCGTAATCGGGCTCAACAATCTTGTACCCCAGAAGGACTTGCGCACGAGACTTCACTATGGCGCCAGTCGGTCGCTTCTGGCGGTCCTCAAGTTCGCCCACGACGGCCGCGATCGCTCTCCAGACCGCTTCCACGGATTGGTCATCGCTCATGAGCACCTCTAGGGTTCGAATGCCGACGTGGTGCATGGGAGGCTACAGCCTCGCGCTCCGGCCACATAGCACTCAAGAAGATCTTCACCCGGCGAGGCTTGGTACCCCCGGTCGTAGGGGACTGTGTTCGGCCAGGGCTCACAGCTGGCCGGGTTCCAACGAGCGAGTCAGTCCCATCCATCTTCCGGGTGGATGGTCCGGCGCCTGCGCGTCCGCGAGTTCCTGCGAGTAGCGCAAGCTCGAGCTCGCGTGGGAACTGCCAGGCCAGCACTGGCGAGCGCGTCCATACCACAACGACGAAAGGCCGGACCCACGAGTACGTGAGTCCGGCCATCCTTGATGTCATCAGACATCTCACGGTCGGGCTGACAGGATTTGAACCTGCGACCCCTTGACCCCCAGTCAAGTGCGCTACCAAGCTGCGCCACAGCCCGTGGCTGGATCACCGGGTCTGATCCCTGCGGATCGGACCCCGTGAAGCCTCGGATACTCTACCCCATCCGTGACGCCTCCAGCGCACCGTTTGCCCCGGTCGCGGCTGTGCGGTCGGTCTCGTCAGCAACGTCCGAGGCTGCGCCCCGCTCACCCGTCGGCAGGTGCGCGCGCCACGCGCTCGCGACGACCGCCAGGCAGACGGCGGCGATGACCAGCCCGCCGAGGAACATCTGCGCGTACGTCCACCGCACGGACAGTGCCGCGAGCGCCACGGGCACGCAGAACCCGACGTACGTCAGCGAGTAGTAGACCGCCGTGAGTCCGGCGAGGTCGTCGGGCGTCGCGATGCGCTGGACCTCGCTGAGCCCGGCGACAAGCGCGAGGCCGTACCCCGCGCCGAGCACCATGGCAGCCACCAGCGCGGTCGGCAGGTCGAGCCGCGCCGAGGCGTAGGCGCCGAAGCCCATCCCGACGACGACGATGGACATTGCCACCACGGACGCCCGCGCGCTGTGCCGGGTGTCGATGAGGCGGCCGAGCACCTGGATACCGACCCCGCAGCCGAGGCCGAGCACGGTCATGAGCCCGGAGAACGCGATGGGCGCGCTCCCCGCGCTCGCGGACACGAGCCCGGGCAGCACGGCGTAGGCGCTGCCCGCGCACCCGAACACCCAGGGCGCCACGGGCACGACGACGCGCAGGAACCGCCGGTGCGCGACGGCCGGCACGCGGAGGTCGTCGCGCAGCCGACCTCGCTCGGTACCCGACGAGCCGCCGGCACGAGCGCGCGTCTCCGGCACGCCCAGCACCCACATCCCCGCGGCGACGGCGAGCACGGCGTGCAGGACGTAGGCCGAGTGCGTGGGCCAGGGCGCCCACTGCGCGAGCACCGCCGCGACACCCGCCCCGACGAGGAAGCCCAGCGTGAGGGCGAGGCCGGCACGCCGGGCGCCGGAGCCGCCGTCGGGCTCGCCGGACGTGCGGGCGGCCGCGTCGCTGAGCTCCTTGACCCACGTGGTCCCGACGGCCATGACGAGCCCGAGCGCGACCCCGCACAGCACGCGGCCCGTGGCGAGCAGCGCGGCGGACGACTCCCCCGCAGCGAGCACGAGCGACCCGACGAGCGCGATCGGCGCGGCGGGCAGCAGTAGCGGACGGCGCCCGTACCGGTCGGACAGCGGCCCGCCGAGCAGGAGCGCGGGGACGATGCCGAGCACGTACGCGGCGAGCAGCGCGTCGACGGTCACGGCCGAGAAGTGCCCGACCTCCCGGTACATGACGAGCAGCGGCGTGAACTCGTTGCCGCCCCACGCGACGGCGAACATCACCGCCGCGACGGCGAGCCACGCCCGCGGCCCGACGGCGGCGCTCGCCCCGCGAGCGGACGCGGCGGCCTCACTCTCAGTCACCGAGGTCGACGCGGGGGTCACCGCGCTCACAGGCCCGCCCTCGCGTCCTCGAGGTGGCGCTGGATGCGGCGCTTGTAGGTGCGGGTGTCGCGTACCTCGAGCGCGTCGACGAGGGCGCGGTGGCCCGCGACGAACGTCGCGGCCCGGCGCGGGTCCCACCGGACGCTGTGCGCGACCATGCGCTGCTGGCGCTCGCGCAGGCTCACGGAGAACGTCGTGAGGAGCGCGTTGCCGCCTGCCGCGACGATCTCCTGGTGGAACCGCGCGTCGAGCGTCGCGTACTCGGCGACGTCGCCGTCCGCCACCGCCGCCTCCTGCGCGGTGACGAGGTCGCGCAAGAGAGCGACGAGCGTGGCGAGCTCGGCGTCGGGCAGGCGCACGACGCTCTGCGCCGCGTGCGTCTCGACGAGCAGGCGCGCGTCGAGGACGTCGTCCGCCTCCCCCGGCGCGACGGGCACGACGAGCGCGCCCCGCTTGGGGTAGAGGCGCAGCAGACCCTCGGCCTCCAGGCGCAGGAACGCCTCGCGCACGGGCGTGCGACTCACGCCGAGCTGCTCCGCGATCTCCCCTTCGCTCGTCATGGACCCACCAGGCAGGCTCCCGTCGAGGACGAGGGACTTCACGTGCCGATACGCCTGCTCGGTGGCAGAACCGCTGGTCGTTCGAGGCATAGATACATGATGCATCTATCTGGTGGACGACATCGACCGCAGGAGGCGCTCGTGGCCGTGGGCCTCGCCACACTCGTTCCCACCTTCAAAGTGATGCTTCATCAGCCTTCTTACTTACAGTTTGAGGGAAACTGTAAGTAAGGTGGTGCCGTGGACACAGATGGAGGGCTCGCCATCACACCCGTGGCTCGCGAGGGCCACTACTGGGTGGCTGAGAGCGACGGGCTCTCGACGCGCGCGCAGGTGGCGGCAGGCTCAGGAGCCTACGAGTCGACCGTGCCGGTCACCATCGCGGACTACGCCCCCGCGCTCTCACCGCAGCAGTCCGCTGACGCCGAGGAGGCAGCGGCCGCGCTCGCCCGGTTCGACTCGTACGCCAGCGCCGCGCTGGGCCCCGACAATCCCGCCCTCGGTCCGATGTCCTCGATCCTGCTCCGCACCGAGTCCGCCTCCTCGTCGCAGATCGAGAACCTGACGGTCGGGGCCAAACAGCTCGCTCTGGCCGAGATCGACCAGACGACGAGCGCCAACGCGCGCACCGTCGTCGCCAACGTCCGGGCCATGCAGGCCGCGCTCGACCTCGCCGACAAGCTCGACGAGGACTCGATCCTCACGATGCACCGCGAGCTCCTCATCGGGCAGCCCGGATGGGAGGGCCACGCGGGGCGCTACCGACGTTCTCTGGTCTGGGTCGGTTCCTCGAGTATCAGCCCGAGGGGGGCGACCCACGTCGGGCCCCAGCCAGAGCTCGTCCCCGCCGCGATGGCCGACCTCCTGGCCTTCATCCGTCGGGAAGACCTCCCCGTCCTCGTGCAGACCGCCGTCGCCCACGCACAGCTCGAGACGATCCACCCGTTCACGGACGGCAACGGTCGTACCGGCCGAGCCCTCGTGCACGCCATGCTGCGTGCCAAGGGCCTTACGCGGAACACCATCGCCCCGGTCTCCGCAGGCCTTTTGATCGACACCGACGCCTACTTCGACGCGCTCACCGCATTCCGCGCCGGCGATGCCTGGCCGATCGTGGAGCAGCTTTCCCGCGCGAGCCGGTTCGCCGCGACTGCCGGGGCACGCCTTGTCGACGACCTGGCCGCCCAGGTGGCTGCAGCGCGCGAACGGCTCGCAGGTCTCCGCCCCCAGGCCTCCGCCTGGAAGGTCGTGCCGCACCTCGTGGCGCACCCGGTGCTCAACGCGGCGTTCCTCCGCAACCACCTCGGGTTCAGCGACGTCACCGCGCAGAGAGCGTTGAGCCAGCTCTCCGACGCAGGGGTCCTCCGGGAGCGCAGCGGGCTCCGACGCAACCGCGTCTGGCAGCACGACGGGATTCTCGCCGTCCTCGACGTCTTCGCGCAGGGCATCCGGCGCCGCTGAGCGACCCTGGTACGTCTCAGTGGTGGTGCCCGCTCCGGCCCAGGGTCTCCTCCGGCGTCACGCCGGGACGGGTCCACTGCGGCACGGGGCGGGTGGTCGGGCCCCAACCCGCGACGCCGTCGGCATCCGCGCGCCAGTACCAGCACACGCCCTTGCCCGCGGGCCAGCCGTCGGGCGTGTCCTCCCACGCCTCCCGGCGGCCGTAGGGGGTCATGTCGAGCAGGGCGAAGTGCGGGCTGGTCGGCTCGTTGCCGCGACCCGTCGTGCGGTACGTGAGGAACACGCGGTCGCCGTCGCGCAGGAAGCAGCTCACGTAGCCCATCTCGCCGCCGATCGGCTCGTCCAGCCCGCGCACGGAGTACCAGGGCTGGGTGTAGCCCATGAAGTCCACGTAGGGCGCGACCTCCTCCCACCGCCCGACGGTGAGGATCGCGAACGAGACGCCGCGCGCGTTGAGGTAGACGGCATCCCGCAGGCCCCACGCCGTCCAGGTGCAGCCCTCGCACTGCCCCTGGTGCGGGGCGCCGTCGTGCCACATGTGCTGGTAGACCACGAGCTCGTCCCGGCCCTCGAACAGGTCGAGGAACGGCACCGGGCCGTCCGGGCCGACGACCTCGACCGACCCGTCGATCTCCACCATGGGCAGCCGGCGGCGCGCCGCCGCGATGGCGTCGCCCTCGTGGGTGTGCGCCTTCTCTCGCACGAGGAGCTCGTCCCGGGCGGCCTGCCAGGTCGCGAGGTCGACGACGGGCGGTCGTCCGGGCAGGGTGGCGGCCGGGCTGCTGGGCGTGGTCGTCATGGTGTCCTCCGCGTTGTCGGTGCCGACCGGCGCACGCCGCCCGACGAGGTCATCCGCAACGACCCGCCGCGTGGGAGGAACTCATCGGCGCTCGCCGTCCCGGAGTGACGCGTCCAGCAGGCGGACCAGCTCGCCCACCCGGCCACCGCCGCCGGGCGCCGGCGGGTAGCGGCGCAGCACGTCCACGAGCGCGGGCGTCGTGAACGACCGCGCCGCGACGAGTCGGGCGACGGCAGCGGACTCGTCCCCGCCCGCGGCGAGCTGGGCGGCGTGCGCCGCGTGGGCCGCCGAGCCGAGGACGTGCTTCACCTGGTGGGCGTCGGCGATCGGGTGCAGGTACGCGGCACCCGCCGCCGCCATCGCGGCTCGTGCGGCCTCAGCGGCGGCCGGCTCCTCCGCCTCCTTCGCTGCCCGGAGCGCCGCCCACGCGGTGTCCCGCAAGGCCTTGCCCCGCGCGCCACCACGGGCGAAGGCCCACGCCGCCTCGATCGCCTCGCGGGGCCGGGCGTCGTCCGGACGCACCGTCTCGACGATCGCCAGCGCCTGCTCCGCGCATCGGGCCGCGTACCCGGCGACCTCCCGCAGGTCGTCCGTGCTCAGCTCGATCCCGCCGGTCGTCGCCACCCGCCGCTCCCTTCGCCGCCCTCGTCCAGCGTCCCTCACGGGCCGCGCAGGTCCGGCCCGAGCACACTACCCAGCCGTGCGACCGCGCCGGCGAGCACGTCGTCGGGCGCGCGAACGCCGTCGAACCACGTGACGCGCACCTCCTCGCCCGCGAGCGCCCACGTCCCCGCGACGACCCCGCCCACGGTGACGACGGCCGCCCCGCGGCTCACCACGCCGCGGTGCGCCGGTGGCACGACGTTCGGGTCCGCGGTGCCGGGGCCGAGCACCCACTGGTCGAGCGCGGGAAGGAACAGCACCGCCTCCGACGCGCGCGCGCCCGCGAGCTCGTCGACGTGCTCGCGAAGCACGAGGGCGCGGTCGCCCTCGACGTCGACCTCGACGAGCGCGTCGTCGCGCAGCTCCGCCAGCCACCGGTTCAGGCGGGCACGGCCGGCGCCTAGTCCCTGCCCGAGCCAGTAGTGCACGTGCTCGGGCGTCGCGGGTCCGTACGTGCCGAGGTACGCGAGGATCGCGTGCCGGCCCGCGGCGTCGAGGTCGGGCCAGTCGACCCAGCGCGGGTTGGTGTCGAGGCGCTGGAACGTCGTGCGCCCGTCGCGCGCGGGCGCGAAGCTCATGTCGCCGAACCACGTGAGCGGCTTGAGCAGCGTGTCCGTCCCGTCGCCGAACGACGGTCGCAGGTGGGCGAACCGCGCGTGCGCCGCAACGGCGTCGCCCAGCGCGGACCGCGTGAGCGGGCCGTCCGCCAGGGCGTCGCGCACGACGGCGCGCAGGTCGGGCCAGTCCTCGGGCTCGAGCCGGTAGTACTCCCGCCAGCTCGCGCGCTCCCACATGCGGCCCGCCCGGCGCAGCGCCAGGTACGCGCCGCCGTCCTCGGGCGTGACGAGGTGCGTCGCCCCGCGGAACGCGTAGGTGCGCACGAGGCGCCCGTCCGCGAGGGCCCGCCCGACCTCGCCCGCCTCGGACGCGCGCTGCCGGACGCGGACCGCGAGCTCGGCCACGTCGTCGGAGGCCGCCGGGACGGCGCCCAGCCGCCCGACGACCCCCTCGGCCGGTTCGTCGCCGACCGGGTCGAGCAGGTGCCGCCGCGCGCGCCAGGCGAGGGCCTGCGCCCAGGTGATCGCCACGTCCGCAGGCTAGCCCCGCGCACCGACACCTGCGCCGGTCAGACCACGGGACCGGAGCCCTGGGCGATCTGGAGCACGCGGGAGACGCCCGGCTGGTCGGGGTCGTCGGTGATCTCGCGTCCGTCCAGCCAGCACTCGATGACGTGGGCGAGCTCTCCGGGGTGGCTGAAGTTCATCGCGTGGGCGGCGCCGTCGATCGCGACGATCGTCACGTGCGGGGGCGCGAGCGTGCCGACCTCGTGCACACGCCGGGGCGGCGGCATGAGCGGGTCGCGCGTGCCGACGACCGCGAGGGTCGGCACGGGGACGCGGATCACGCGCTCGAGCGACGGGAACCGGACGAGCTCGGCGAACAGGTGCAGCGCGTTGACGGCGCCGAAGCGCGCGTAGTCGGGCACCGCGATCCGGGCCATGCGCGGGCTCTCGCGACGGGCGTCGCGCGCGAGCTGGGTAAGCGCGCGCGCGAACGGCTGGTTGTGCACGCCGCCGGCGGGGGACGCGAGGACGATGCCCGCGACGCGCTCCGGTGCGGCGTGCGCGACCTCGAGGCTGATGGGGCCGCCCATGGAGTTGCCGACGAGGATCACCCGCTCGAGCTCGAGCGCGTCGAGCAGCGAGAGCAGCGCCCACGCGAGCGACGGGATCCCGAGGGTGTGCCCCCACCGCTCGCTGCGCCCGTAGCCGGGCAGGTCGGGCACGACGGCGGTCGCCCGGTGGGCCAGTCGTTCCGCGGTCGGGAGCAGGTACGTGCCCGAGACGGCGAAGCCGTGCACGTGCACGATGGGGACCGCACCCGGTACGTCCGGCCCGATCCGCACGAACACGTCGTGCCCCTCCACGTCGACGTGGCGCGAGCGCCACCCGTCAGCAGCCATAGGCCGATGGTGGCAGAGCGCGCGTCGCGGCGCCCGGGCAGCGGGAGCACCCTCGGCGGGTGAGGCGCGGGTGCCGCGCGGCCCGTGAGCATGGACGGCGGACGGGGGTCGACGTGGAGCAGAGCACCGAGAACACCGCCGGCCGGCCGACCGCGGCCGCCCGGCGCCTCGCGCTGCTCCTCGCGGCCGCGATGTTCGTCCTCGTCGTGGACACGTCGTTCATGAACGTCTCGATCTCGGCGGTCGTGCGCGACCTCGACACGACCGTGAGCGGCGTCCAGACGGCGATCGCGCTCGAGGCGCTCGTGTCCGCGTCGTTCATCCTCGTCGGCAGCAAGGTGGGCGACCTCGTCGGCCGGCGCCGGGCGTACGTCGTGGGACTGCTCGCGTACGGCGCGGGCGCGATCGCGATGACGCTGGCGCAGAGCCTCGTGGCGGTCGTGATCTTCTGGTCGATCATCGGCGGCCTGGGCGCCGCGCTGCTGCTCCCTGCCATGCAGTCGCTCGTGCACGGCAACTTCGACGGCGCCGCGCGCAAGTCCGCCTATGCGCTCGTGGGGGCCGCGGCGTCGATCGCGGCGGCCGTCGGGCCGCTGCTCGGCGGCGTCATCACCACGACGCTGTCGTGGCGCGTGGCCTTCGGGCTCGAAGCCGTGGTGATCGTGGTGGTGCTCCTGGGCGTGCGGCTCGTGCGCGACGTCCCGTACACCGGAGACCGCACGGTCGACGTCGTCGGGACGATCCTGTCGGTCGTGGGGATGGGCGGCATCGTGCTCGGCGTCCTCGTGTGGCAGGAGGGCGGCGAGGCCGTCGGGGCGTTCGTGGTCGTCGGGGCTGCGGGTCTGGTGGGTCTCGCGGCGTGGCTCGTGCGGCGCGCCCGCGCGGGCCGGACGACGCTCGTCGATCCGGGTCTGTTCCGCTCCCCGGCGTTCCGCATCGGCGTCTCGCAGCAGCTCCTGCAACAGGTTGCGCTCGGTGGCGCGATGATCGCGCTGCCGATCTTCCTTCAGATGGCGCTCGGCTACGACGCGCTGCTGGCCGGCCTCTCGCTCGCCCCGCTGTCGCTGACGATGTTCGCCGCCGCGCTCGTCGCGGGCAAGCGCCCCGGCCGACGTCGGCCGGCGACCCGCGTGCTCGCGGGCTTCGCACTGCTCGTCCTCGGGATCGCGGCAGCCGTCCTCGTGGTGCCGCGCGCGACGTCGGGCTGGTGGCTGGCTCTTCCCCTCGTGGTCGCGGGCGCCGGGCTCGGCCTGCTCGTGTCGCAGCTCAACGCCTACACGCTCTCCCCCGTCCCCGAGGAGCGCGCGAGCGAGGCCGCGGGCGTCAGCTCGGCCGCCGGGTCGTTCGGGCTCTCGCTCGGCCTCGCGGTCGCCGGCGCGGTGATGCTCGCCTCGCTCGCCACGGGCTTCACCGCGCAGGCCGAGTCGAGCACCGTGCTGCCCCCGGACGACAAGCAACAGGTCGCGGCGGTGCTCGAGGACGACGCCGAGATCATGAGCGACGCCCAGCTCGTCGAGCTGCTCGCGGACGAACCGCCCGAGGTGCAGGACGAGATCCTGCGCATCAACGACGACGTCCGGGCCCGCGCGCTCCAGGTCGCGCTCCTCGTCCCGCTCGTCGCGGGGCTGCTCGGCGTGCTCGCCGCGCTGCGCATGCGACGCATCCCCGATCCCGAGGTGCGCGAGGACGCGCCCCCGGCCCTCGGCTGAACCGCCCGGACGCCCGACGACGGCGCACCGCGGGGCGAACCGCCCCGGAGCGCTCGTGACCGGACCGAGACACCCTTCGTTGCTCGCGCTAACCGTCGTGAAACGCCCGGGAAACAGGCTCTTGTGAGCATCGGTCCCGGCAGGGGGCTCCACCACCACCACGGTCGTGCGCGCAGTCGGCGCGCGCCCGAGGAAGGACCACCTCCTCCATGACGCCCTCTCCCTCGCGCCGACGGCTCGGCCGGCGCGCCGCGCTCGTCGGCGGCCTGGCGGTCGCCGCGACCGCCCTCACCGCCCCGGCGCACGCCGCGCCGTCCGTCTCCGCCGTGGCCCTCGACGCGCCGTCGAGCGTCGAGGTCGGCGCCCCGATCACGGTGACGGTCGCCGCGACCGGAGCCGTCGACCTCTACGCCTACGACCTGGCGGTCTCCTACGACCCCGACCTCGTCGAGCTCGTCGAGGACTCCGCCGTCATGCCCGACGGCGGGTTCGCGGACGTGACCGACGACGGGTCCGGGACCGTCGCCGTCACGCACACGCGGCTCGGCACGTCCCCCGGGCTCGCGGGCGACGTCACGCTCGCGACCCTCACCTTCACCGCCGTGGCCGGGGGCGACGCCCCGTTCGCCGTCCCCACGGCCACCCTCGTCGGTGCCGACGGCACGACGGCGTCGCTCACCGACGCCGCGTCCGCCACGACGACCGTCACCGCCGTCGTGACGGCACCGCCCACGGGCGAGCCGACGGACGGCGCGACCTCCGCGCCGCCGACCGGTGACGGCACGACCGCCCCCGGGGCCGACGACGCGTCCGACTCGCCGTCGACCTCGACCGGCTCGGGCGCGCTCGCCTCGACGGGCGCGAGCGTCGCCTGGCTCGCCGGTGCCGCGCTGCTCGCCGTCGTGGTGGGCGCTGGGATCCTCTGGGCGCGGCGCCGGGCGGTGGTCTCCCGATGAGCCACGACCCGACACCCGTCGCACCCGCCGTCCGCGCACCACGACGGCCCACCACCATGAAGGAGCAGCCCGTGCCCACCACCCACCGGCGAGCCGCGGCGGGCGGGCTCGCCGCGCTCAGCGTCACCGGCCTCGTGCTCGCCGTCGCCGCGGCTCCCGCCGCGACGGCGGCCCCCGTCACCGCGCCGTTCCTCGCGCCGTACTGGACCGAGCTCGACCTCACGGGCGACGACCAGGTGACCGTCGCCGACCTCGACGTCGTCACCGCGGCGCTCGGCGCGACGGCCGACGACGCCGCGTGGGACGACGTCGCGGCGGCCGACACGGACGGCGACGGCACGATCACCGTCGCGGACCTCGCGGCCGTCTCCCAGCGGATGATCTACGACGACGGACCGTTCGAGCTCGTCGAGGCCTCGGTGCTCGACATGCAGGCGGCGATGAACGCCGGGGTGACGTCGTCGGTCGCGATCACCCAGGAGTACCTGGACCGCATCGCGGCCTACGACACGACGCTCGTCGACACGGGCGCGGGCGGGCGACCCCTGCACTCGATCATCACGACGAGCGACGTCGCGCTCGAGGCGGCGGCGCGCGCCGACGCGGCACGTGCCGCGGATGGCATGACGAGCCTGCTGCTCGGTGTGCCGGTCGCACTCAAGGACAACTACGACACCAAGGACATGCCGACCACGGGCGGCTGCGGCTGCTGGGACGGCAACCGGACCACGACCGACGCGACGATGGTCGACGGGCTGCGCGCCGACGGGGCCGTGGTCCTGGCCAAGGCGAGCCTCGACGAGTTCGCGTTCGGCTTCGTGTCCGAGTTCTCCTCGTACCAGGACGCGGGGACGAGCACGCTCGTCGCGAGCCCGTACGTCACGAGCCGCACGGCCGGCGGGTCGAGCGGCGGCACGGGCGCGGCGATCGCCGCC
This sequence comes from Cellulosimicrobium sp. I38E, assembly GCF_001647255.1. NCBI lineage: Bacteria > Bacillati > Actinomycetota > Actinomycetes > Micrococcales > Promicromonosporaceae > Cellulosimicrobium > Cellulosimicrobium sp. I38E. The sequence goes on along the minus strand of NZ_LUAZ01000014.1, from coordinate 51,476 downwards.
AACCTCGCAGGGCTCGGGTTCGGCACGGACACGGGCGGCTCGATCCGGGTGCCGTCGTCGTACAACCAGCTCGTGGGTGTGCGGCCGACGGTCGGGCTCGCGAGCCGCGACGGCATCATCCCGCTCGCGCTGAGCCAGGACACGGGTGGCCCCATGGCGCGCACCGTCCTGGACGCGGCCGTCGCGCTCGACGCGGTCGTGGGCGTCGACCCTGCGGACCCCGTGACGTCGCGCCAGGAGGGAGCGGTCCCCGCCTCGTACACGCAGTACCTGGACGCGGACGCGCTCGACGGCGCCCGCATCGGGTACGTGCCGTCCATGCTGGGGAGCAACACCACGACCCTGCGCCTCTGGGCGCAGACGCGGGCCACGCTGGAGTCGCTCGGCGCCACCGTCGTCGAGGTGACGCCGCCCACGACCTGGTCGCCGGTCCTCCCGAACGGGTTCGCGAGCGTGCTCAACGAGGGGTCGGGCTCGACGAACGAGTTCAAGCACGACCTGGACGAGTACGTCGCGAACCACCTCTCGTCCGACGTCGAGGCCCGGTCGCTGGCCGGCATCGTGGAGTCCGGGCGGTACGTCCCGTCGCGGCGCGGCACCTACGTGTCGCGCGACGCCGTCACCCCGGAGACGTACCAGGCGTGGGCCGGCCCCGCGGGCACGCACACGAAGGTGCTCGCCGAGGGCAAGCAGCTCGTCACCGCGATGCTCGACGACGCCGACCTCGACGCGCTCGTCTACCCCAGCGCGAACCCGTACGGGACCATCGGCACCAACCTGCGGCTCAGCCCCAACACGGGCCTTCCCGCCGTGACGGTGCCGATCGGGCAGGCGACCGAGGCCGACGCGACCGTCACGGGCGGCGGCGTCAACCTCGAGCTCCTGGGCCGCGACTTCGCGGAGGGCCCGCTCCTCGGCCTCGCGTTCGCGCTCGAGCAGGCCACGCACGCACGGACCTCCCCGGCGCTCTACGGCCCACTGGGCTGAGCAGGCATCCTCCCTGCCCGACGGCGGTCGGCCCCTCGCGCGGGCCGGCCGCCGTCGTCCATCCAGGGTCCCGTCGATGCACTGCCAGTCGCGGACCCCGATCACGATCTCCACCACGTGCTCTCTCCTCGCTCGATGACCTGGGGAACGCACGAGCCCTCGCCCGCATCTCGTCCCAGACCGACCTCCGCTCGCCCACGCTGCCCCGACCACCCCGGGCGCCTCGTCTACGAGAGATCACCCACCTCCGCGACGACGCGCTCGGCGAGCGCCGCGAGCGCCGCGAGCTCCTCGGGCGTGCCGAGGTCGACGAGGTGGCGGCGCACGGACTCGACGTGCGCGGGCGCCGCGGCCCGGAGCGTCGCGAACCCGTGGTCGGTGAGCACGACGACGGCGTTGCGACCGTCGTCGGGGTCGGGCTCGCGCCTCACGAGCCCGCGCGTCTCCATACGCGCGAGGTGGTGCGAGAGCCGGCTGCGGGACCAGAGCATGCGAGCGGCGAGGTCGCGGAGCTGCCAACGGTGCCCCGGCTGCTCGGACAGCGTCGACAGCACGTCGTAGTCCGGGTCGGACAGCCCGGAGTCCCGCGCCAGGTCGCGCGCGAGCGCGACGGGCAGCACGGTCTGCATGCGGCGGTAGGCCCGCCAAGCGCGCTCCTCGTCGGGCGTCAGCCAGCGGGGTCCGGGGCTCTCGACAGTCATCATGCGCTCAGCATCGCACACTCGTTGACATGTCATCGAGTACATGCTTGGATCGATGACATGTCAACGACACGTCGTCTCGTGCAGCTCGTGCTAGGCCTCGCACTCTTCGGCGCGAGCATCGCGCTCCTCGTGCGCGCCGGGCTCGGGCTGTTCCCCTGGGACGTGCTGCACCAGGGCGTCGCCCGCGCGACCGGCCTGCCGCTGGGCGTCGTCGTGATCCTGGCCAGCGTCGTCGTGCTCGTGCTCTGGATCCCGCTGCGTCAGCGCCCGGGCCTCGGGACCGTCGCGAACGTCGTGCTCGTCGGCGTGTTCGTCGACCTCACCCTCGCCGTCCTCCCGACGGTCGAGCCGCTCCCCTGGCGCATCCTGCTGCTCGTCGCGGGCGTCGTCGTCAACGCCGCGGCCACGGGCCTCTACATCGGCGCCGGGTACGGACCCGGACCCCGAGACGGCCTGATGACCGGCCTCGCCGCCCGCGGCTGGTCGCTGCGCTGGTCGCGCCTCGGGATCGAGCTCGCCGTCCTCGGCGTCGGTCTCGCGCTCGGCGGCACGGTCGGCGTGGGGACCGTCGTCTACGCGCTCGCCGTCGGGCCGCTCGTTCAGCCCTTCCTCGCCCTGTTCACCGTCCCAGCGCCGCGACCCGCGGAACGCCCCCACTCCGCCCTCACCCACCCCGCAGGAGACCTCTCGTGAAGCTGCTCGTCGTCGTCGCCAGCACCCGCCCGACCCGCGTCGGTCCCGCCGTGGCCGACTGGTTCCTCGCGCAGGTGCCCACCGACCCGGACCTCGACGTCGACGTCGCGGACCTCGCCGAGATCGCCCTGCCGTTCCTCGGCGAGCCCGTCGACGCGCACTCCGGCGGCTACGTGCACGCCCACACGCTCGCGTGGAGCGCGCGCGTCGACGCGGCGGACGCCGTCGTCCTGGTCATGCCGGAGTACAACCGCGGGTACACCGCTCCGCTGAAGAACGCGTTGGACTACCTCGCGGACGAGTGGCGCGACAAGCCCGTCGGGTTCGTGTCGTACGGGATGTCGTCGGGCGGCATGCGCGCGGTCGAGGCGATCACGCCCGTCGTCGTCGCGCTCGGCATGGTCCCCGTCGCGAACGCCGTCACGATCCACCTGCGCCGCTGGCTCGACGACGACGGTCAGCTCCAGGACGACGGCACGCTCGCGCGGGCCGCCGCGCGGACGCTCGACGACGTCCGCCGTCTCGCCACACTCCTGCGACAAGATCGTGCCGCGGTCGCCTGAGGAGGAGCACGGGGCGGGGTTGCCGGGCGGTACGCTCCCCCGGTGAACCGACCGTCGCGACGCGCGTCCCTGGTGGCCACCCTCGGGGCCCTCGTGCTCTCGGGGTGCGGCGTGGTTGGTGTCACCTTCGGCGAGCCGGAGGGTCCAGAGCACGACTGGGACCTCCCGCCCGTGACCGTCGCGGACGACGGCACGCCGTCGACGATCCATCTCTACCCCGACCCCTGGCAGGGCGCGCACGTCGGTCGGACGACCGACGGCCGGCAGTTCTTCCTCACGACGCCGTTCGAGCCGGGCGGGCCGACCTGGGTCGCGCTCTACACGTTCGACGCCGACGGCGCGCTGCTCGACGCGACGATCCGTGACGTCGACGAGAGCGCGGAGGAGCACGACCGTGCGACGACGTCGCTCCTCGCCACCCTCGGAGACCACGAGAACGGGCCCGTCGCCCTCGCACCGTTCGAGGTGGAGCACGACGGCCGCACCTTCGGCCTCGTCCGCGGTGACTACGACGGCGTCACCGTGTACACCGCCGAGCCCGGCGACTACATGGCGTTCTACGCACCCTGGGACACCGGGGAGTACGACACCTGAGAGGTCGCCGCGTCGCGGCCGGGTCGGTCAGCGGCGACCCGCACCCCGGCGCTCGTCGTCCCCGCCGAGGGCGGCGCCGAGCGCGGCCAGCACGAGCAGGTCGACCGCCAGCCCGGCGACGCCGACCCACTGGAGCGCCCGGAACACCAGGAGCTGGGTGAGGAGCAGGGAGACGAGCACGCCGCGCCGTACCCAGACGGCGCCGGCGCGCCGGGCGTCGGGCCGTCCGCCCCGCGCCACGACCACGCCCGCCACGACGCACGCGACCGTCCCCGCCACCCCGACGACGATCCCCGCCCCGACCCACGGCGGCACGTCGATGTCCCCGGTGAGGACGCGGACGCCCGCGAGCAGCGACCCGAGCGCGGTCCCTACCACGAGGACCACGACCACGATCGCCGCCCAGCGCCGCTCGAGCGCCGCCGCGAACCAGGACGACGCGCGGCGCACGAGCGCGCGGACCGGGTCGGGCAGGTCGACGTCGTCGCGCGGCACGGCCTCGACGAGCGCCGCGACCTCGTCCGCCCCGGGCTCGCCCCGGCCGAGCGCGACGAGCGCCCGGGTCTCCTCGCGCGCGTCGTCGGTGAACCCGCCCGCGACGCCGGCGACGGCGCGGTCCGTCGCGACCGCGAGGTACTCGGCAGGGTGGTGGCGACGCCGGCCGTGCAGCGCCTCGACCACGAGCACGAGGACCACGACCGTCGCGTAGATGAGCGCCGCGGTCGGCTGGTAGAAGTAGTCGTTGTCGGCCGTGACGAACTTGCCGATCTCGTCGACGAACAGCCCGAACCCCACGCCGCCGAGCACCGCCCCGAGCGAGCGCAGCGCGGGGCCGACGAACGACAGCAGCACGACGACCGCGAGCGCCATCCCGAGCCCGCCCCAGAGCACGTGCGCGACGTGCAGGTCTCCCCCGCCCACCTGCGGGTACCCCGAGGCGGCGAGGAGGAAGCGCGTGACGAGCACGGTCGCGACGGTCACGACGAGGAACGTCACGAGGTGGCGGGTCGCGGCGGTGTCGCGCGCGACGCCCAGGCGCAGCACGCGTCCCCGCCGGGTGACCCCCGCGGGGACGTGCGCCGCGCCGTCGCTCACCGCTTGCGCTTCTCCCGCACGCGCACGCTGATCTCGATGGGCGTGCCCTCGAACCCGAACGTCTCGCGCAGGCGGCGCTCGATGAACCGGCGGTACCCGGCCTCGAGGAAGCCGGTCGCGAAGATCACGAACCGCGGCGGGCGCGTGGACGCCTGGGTCGCGAAGAGGATGCGCGGCTGCTTGCCGCCGCGCAGCGGGTGCGGGTGGGCGGCGACGAGCTCTCCGAGGAACGCGTTGAGGCGTCCGGTCGGGATGCGCGTGTCCCAGGACTCGAGCGAGCGCTGGATCGCCGGCACGAGCCGGTCGGTGTGCCAGCCGGTGCGCGCGGAGACGTTGACGCGCGGCGCCCACTGCACCTGCACCAGGTCCTTCTCGATCTCGCGCTCGAGGAACGGGCGGCGGTCCTCGTCCATGAGGTCCCACTTGTTGTAGGCGATGACGAGGGCGCGGCCGGCGTCCACGACCTGCGAGATGACGCGCGTGTCCTGCTCGGTGAGCGGGACCGACGCGTCGACGAGCACGACCGCGAGCTCCGCCTTCTCGATCGCGGCCTGCGTGCGCAGCGAGGCGTAGAAGTCGGCGCCCTTGGTCTGGTGCACGCGGCGCCGGATGCCCGCGGTGTCGACGAGGACGTAGGGCACGTCCTTGATCGTCACGAGCTCGTCGACGGGGTCGCGCGTCGTGCCGGCGGTCTCGTCCACGACGACGCGGTCGGCGCCGGCGATCTTGTTGAGCAGCGACGACTTGCCGACGTTCGGCCGCCCGATGAGCGCGACGCGGCGCGGGCCCGTGGGCCGCACCTCGCCGTGCGCGGACTCGGTCGGCAGGGCGGCCATGGCGGCGTCGAGCAGGTCGCCGGTCCCGCGGCCGTGCAGCGCGGACACCGGGTACGGCTCGCCGAGCCCGAGGCTCCACAGGTACGCCGCGTCCGCCTCGCCCGACTGCCCGTCGACCTTGTTGGCGCACAGCACGACCGGCTTGCCGGACTCGCGCAGCAGGCGCACGACGCGCTCGTCGGTGGACGTGGCGCCCACCGTCGCGTCGACGACGAACAGCACGGCGTCGGCGAGCGAGATCGCGACCTCGGCCTGCTCGGCGACCTTCGACTCGATGCCCGCGACGTCGACCTCCCAGCCGCCGGTGTCCACGAGCGTGAACCGGCGCCCGGCCCACTCCGCGGGGTAGCTGACGCGGTCGCGCGTGACGCCGGGCTTGTCCTCGACGACGGCCTCGCGGCGCCCGATGATGCGGTTGACGAGCGTCGACTTGCCGACGTTGGGGCGCCCCACCACGGCGAGCACAGGCAGCGGCGCCTCGGGCTCGTAGCCCTCGATCACCTCGCCGTCGGCGTCGAGGAGGACGAGGTCGGTGTCCTCGAGCTCGTAGTCCTCGAGGCCGGCGCGCAGCGCGCGCTCGCGCGCCGCGTCGTCCGCCGAGTCCGCGAGGTCCGCAAGGTCCGCGGGCGCCTGGGGCTCCTCGGCCTGCCCGGCGTCGTCGATCTGTCCGGGCGTGCCGGGCTGGGCGGGGTCGGGTGTGGTCATGGCATCCATTCTCCCAGGCCGCGGGCCGGGCTCCGAACCGGCCGCTCCGGCGCGGCGCGCTCGTGCTCCCCGAGCGGTCCTGTTCAGCCTGCGGCGCCGTCCCGCCGCGCGGCCAGGCGCTCGACGACGGCGCGCACGACGTCGTCGGGCACGGGCTCGGCGAGCGGGAACCGCAGCGTGCCCTTGCCGTCCTGGTAGCGCGCGATGCGGCGCGCGAGCTCGTCGTCGACCTCCGGGACGGGGTACAGCGACACGTGGTGCGCCCACCCCGCGAGGTAGACGACGTAGCGGTCGTCGCGCGTGAAGGTCGGGATCCCGTAGCTGATGCGTTCGTCCAGGCCCGGCACCGTCTCGTGCACGAGGGCGCGCAGGTGCGCGACGACCTCGCGCGCGTCCGGGGCGAGCGTCGCGAGGTACTCGTCGACGGTCGTGGGCTTGCCCGGAGCGTCCGTCATCCGCTCTCTCCTCCGCACGTGCTGGTCGGCGTCCGCGACCTCGCGACGGCACGGCCTCCTGGCCGGCTACGCGTGAACCTACCGCGCGGCGGGCGACCCCGCGAGGCGCACGAGCACCACGCCGGCGACGACGAGGACGCCACCCGCGGCCTGCACCAGGGTCGGCACCTCGCCGAGGAGGAGCCAGGCGATGACGACGGCGAACAGCACCTCGGACAGCCCGACGAACGACGCGAGGCGCTCGCCCATGCGCACGGTCGCGGCCACGCCGGAGACGTACGCGAACGCCGTCGCCACGAGCACGACGACGGCGAGCGGCACGTACCAGGGCGCGGACGAGCCGAGCAGCGCGACGTCGACGAACGGCGCGGCGAACGGCAGGACGCCCACGAGGCCGGCCGCTCCCAGGGCGAGCGCCCCGACGCCCAGCCCGGACGCCGCGAGCGCGACGGGCGGCAGGCGGGTCGGGCGCGCGGACAGCACGAAGTACGCCCCCAGGCCCACGGCCGCGCCGAGCGCGAAGAGGAGGCCGATCAGGTCGGGGCGCGCCCCGGCGGGGTCCACGACGAGCACGAGCCCCATGACCGCCACGACGCAGCCCGCGAGCGTGAGCCGCGGCGGGACGTGCCGCGTGCGCAGCCACGCGAGCCCGACGAGCAGCACGGGTGCGAGGTACTCGACGAGCAGCGCGATGCCGACGGGCATGCGCGCGACGGCCGCGAAGTAGCAGAGCTGCGTCCCGGCGACCGCGACCAGGCCGAACCCGAGGACGAGGCGCCACTCCTCGCGCAGCATCCGGTGGCTGCCCCGCAGCGCGACCGCCGCGACCGGGGCGAGGACGAGCGCCGAGCACAGCGCCCTCGCGAAGACGGCCGCGCCCGGCGTCCACCCGGCCTCGAGCAGCGGCTTGACGAACGGGCCGCTCGCGCCGAACGCGAGCGCGGACGCGAGGCCGACGAGGATGCCCGTGCCCGGGCGATCGCCCACGACGTGCGCCGTCGTGGGTCCCGCCGGCCCGTCGAGGCGCCCCTCCGGCGACGCGGTCACGGCGCCGCCCGCCGCTCCCGGTTCGGGTCGTCCGTGGGCAGGGCCACGCCCGTCGTGGCGACGGTGTCCGCGACGAGGTCCGCGAGGGCGGTGCGGATGCGCTCGTTCGCGTCCTCGAGCGCCTGCTTGCCGCTCACGCCGGGCGCCCGCTCGACGGCGAACGGCTCGCCGAACCGGACGACCAGCCGGCGACGCAGTCCCGGGATCCGGTTGACGCCCTCCCCCGTGCGGCGCGTGCCGAGCACGGCCACCGGCACGACGCGGGCCTTGCCGTTGAGCGCGAGCCACGCGACCCCCGCGCGCGCCGACGTCGCGTCGCCGCGCCCGCGGTTGCCCTCCGGGAACACACCGACCGCGCCGTCCCGGCGCAGCACGCCGAGCCCGGTCGCGAGCGCGCGCCGCCCGCCGCTGCGGTCGACGGGGATCTGGCCCGCCGCGCGCAGGACCCACCCGACCGGCCCGACGAACATCTCCTCCTTGACGAGGACGTGCAACGGGCGGGGGGCGACGCCGAGCACGATCGGCCCGTCGACCACGCCCGTGTGGTTCGCCGCGAGCACGACGGGGCCCTCGGTCGGCACGTTCTCCGAGCCGAGGACCTGGGTCGACCAGACGACCCGCGCGAGGAAGCGGCCGACCCACCGGGACCACGCCGGACCGGCGGGCGAGGGAACCCGTTCCCCCGCAGACCCCGCCGTCGGGCTCACGAGCCGTGGCGCGGGCCGACCACCCGCCCGGTGACCTGCTCGACGACGGCGAGCACCGCGTCGATCGTCTGCTCGAGGTCGAGCTCGGAGGAGTCGACCGTCACGACCCCGTCCGCCGCGACCTGGAACTGCGAGACGGTCGCGTCGTCGCGGTCCCGGCGCAGCACCTGGTCCTTCGTCGCCTCGACGGCGGCTGCGTCGGCCGTGCCGTGCACGTCGAGCGAGCGGCGCGCCAGGCGAGCCTCCTCGCTCGCGGTGAGCAGGACGCGCGCGTCCGCGTCCGGCGCGACGACCGTCGTGATGTCCCGGCCCTCGGCCACGACGCCACGACCGCCGGCGAACCCGGACGGCGTGCGCTCGGCCTCGATCACCGCGCGCTGGAGGCGCCGCAGCTCCGCGCGGACGTCGAGGTTGGTCGCGACCGCGCTCACGGCCGTGGAGATCTCCGTGGAGCGGATCGCCTCGCCGACGTCGGTGCCGTCCACGTGCACCGTCGGCCCGGATGGGTCCAGCCCCATGACCAGCGGCATGACGCGCACCGCGTGCGCGACCGCCGCCTGGTCGGCGAGGTCCTCGCCGCGGTACAGGCACCACCAGGTCGCCGCGCGGTACATGGCGCCCGTGTCGAGGTACGCGAGCCCGAGCCGACGAGCCACGCCCTTGGACACGCTCGACTTGCCGGACCCCGAGGGTCCGTCGATCGCGATCGTCAGCGCGGCGCCCATCGTGCTCGCGGTGCCGGTCTCCCCCGCGCTCACTGGGCCAAGTCCTTGCGCAGCGACGTGGCACCGTGCAGGTACACGTGCTGGACGGCGGACCGCTCGACGTCGAGGTCGGCGTGCGCCATGAGGCGTACGACGCGCGGCAGCGCGTGCGGTACCGCGATCTCCGTCGCGCACATGAGCGGCACGTCGCCGAGCCCCATCTCGCGCGCCGCGGCCGCCGGGAAGTCCGCGACGAGGTCGGGCGTGCACGTGAAGAGGATCGAGATGAGCGCGTCGGTGTCGACGGCGTTCGCGTCGAGCACCTCCTGGACGAGCTCGCGCGTGCGCTCGAAGAGGTGCTCGCGCTCGTCGACGTCGAGCTGGGTCGCGCCCCGGATCGCCCGGACCGGCATGGGTGGTGCTCCTTCAGTGCGGGACGGCCCGCCTCACGGCGGTCCGTCGGGGTGGTGGTGCGGACTGCGGGCGCGCCTAGAGCCCGACGCCCGCCATGAGGCTGCCGAGCTCGGTCCGGCCGAGGACGCGCGTCGTCCCCGGGCGCAGGTTGCCGAGCGCGATGGGGCCGATGCGCGTGCGCACGAGGCGCGTCACGGGGAAGCCGACCTCCTCGAACATGCGCCGCACGACGCGGTTGCGCCCCGAGTGCAGCACGACCTCGATCATCGTCTGGTCCGCGACCTGGTCGACGACCCGGTACGCGTCGGCACGCACGACCCCGTCCTCGAGCTCGATGCCGTGCAGGAACTTGTTGGCGACGTTGCCCGGCACCTTGCCCCGCACCGTGACGAGGTAGGTCTTGGCGACCTCGTGCGACGGGTGCGCGAGGTGGTTCGCGAGCTCGCCGTCGTTGGTCAGCAGGAGCAGGCCCTCGCTGTCCGCGTCGAGCCGCCCGACGTGGAAGAGTCGCTCGGAGCGGTCCGCGACGAGCTCGGCGATGGACGGGCGACCGTCGGGGTCGTGCATCGTCGAGACGACGCCGCGCGGCTTGTTGAGGGCGAGCGTCACGCGCGACGAGTCGAGCTGGAGCCGCATCCCGTCCACGTGCACGACGGCGCGCTCCGGGTCGATCCGCACGCCCAGCTCGCTCACACGGACGCCGTCGACCTCGACCCGCCCCTGGGTGATGAGCTCCTCGCACGCCCGGCGCGAGCCGAGCCCCGCCGACGCGAGCACCTTCTGGAGACGCACGCCGTCCTCGACGTGCACGTCTCGCTGCGGCTCCGTGGGCTGCCCGCGCCCCGGGCGGCGCGGCCGACCGGCCTGCTGCCCGCCGCGCGACGGCGTGGTGCCGCGCCCCGTGCCCTGGCCACCCCGGCCGGCGCTCGCGCCCCGGCCCGCGGACGTGCCCTTCGACCCGGAGCCGACCCCCCGCGGGGCACCGCCCGAGCGTGCGGCGTCGCCGCGCCGCGGGCCACCGCGACGTGCGTCGCCCGCCCCGTCGCGCGGGGAGCGCCCGCGCCCCCCGTCACCGGGCTGGCGTCCGTCCTTCGAGCTCATGCGTGTCCTTCGTCCGTCGTGTCCTGCGTGGCGTCGTCCGCCACGTCGTGCGGCGTCGGGGCCGACGCCGGTGCGTCGTCCCCGTCGTCAGCCGCGCCGTCGGAGAGGTCCGTCCCGGGCGCGACGGCGGCTGCCCGCGCGGGTCCGCGCAGGTCGGCGAGCCCGTCCAGGCCCTCGAGGTCGTCCATGTCCGGCAGGTGCGGCGCGAGCGGGGGCAGCTCGTCGAGCGACGTGAAGCCCATGCGCTCGAGGAAGTAGCCCGTGGTGCCGAACAGGCCGGCGCCGGTGTGCGGGTCCTGACCGACCTCGGCCACGAGCCCGCGCGCCACGAGAGTGCGCACCACGCCGTCCACGTTGACCCCTCGCACCGCCGACACCTGGCCGCGGCTGACCGGTTGACGGTACGCGATCACGGCCAGAGTCTCCAACGCCGCCTGCGTGAGCCGCGCCGTCTGGCCACCCTGCACGAACCGTCCCACGACCTCGGCGTGCGCCGGTGCCGAGTAGACGCGCCAGCCGCCGCCCGCCTCGCGCAGCTCGAACCCGCGGGGTCGCCCGCCGTCGTCTCCGCGGTACTCGGCGGCGAGGTCGTGCAACGCGCTCAGCACGTCGTCGACCGGGACCGCGAGCGCCGTCGCGAGCTCGAGGACGGGGATCGGCTCGTCGGCGACCATGAGCACGGCCTCGAGCGCCGCCGGCAGCCCGCCGGGAAGGTCGTGCACGGCCGGCGCGAGGACCTCGTCGAGGGCGGGGGCGCCGTCGGGCTGCGTCACGCGGGGACCTCCTGGGTGATGGGTTCGGGGGCGTCGGCGGGCGCGACGTCGCCCTCGTCGAACTCGCTGCCGACGTCGGCCAGCGCCGGCTCGGGCGCGTCGTCGCCCGACCACCGCACGGTGAGCTCGCCGAGCGGCGTCACCTGGTCGAACGCGACGAGCGCCTGGCGGAAGAGCTCGAGCAGCGCGAGGAACCGGGCGACGACCACGGCGGTCTCCCCCGCGTCTGCGACGAGGGCGCGGAACGTCGTCATGCCGTGGCTGCGGACGCGGTCGACGACGATGCCCGCCTGCTCGCGCACGCTCACCGCGGGAGCGTGCAGGTGGTCGAGCGAGACGCCGGGCGGGGGCGCCTTGGGCGCGAGCGCCCGGGCCGCGAGCGCGGCGAGCTGGTCGGGGCCCATGGTCCACACGAGCTCGGGCAGCAGCGCGGCGAGGTGCGGCTCGAGCTGCACGACGCGCGGGAAGCGGCGCCCCGCGCTCTCGAACCGCTCCGCGAGGACGCCCGACACGTCCTTGTACGCGCGGTACTGCAGGAGGCGCGCGAACAGCAGGTCGCGCGCCTCGAGCAGCGCGAGGTCCTCGTCGTCCTCGACGCTGCCCGTGGGCAGCAGCCGCGCGGCCTTGAGGTCGAGCAGCGTCGCGGCCACGACGAGGAACTCGCTCGCGGTCCCGAGGTCCCACCCGGGGTGGTCCTCCCCCGCGGCGCGCGCGGCGGCGGCCGCACGCTCGGCGTCGCGGATGTAGGCGATGAAGTCGTCCGTCACGCGCGCGAGCGCGACCTCGGTGATGTCGAGCTTGTGCTTGGTGATGAGGGACAGCAGCAGGTCGAACGGGCCGCTGAAGTTGTCGAGGCGGACCTCGAAGCCGCTCCGTGCCGGCGAGGTCGAGCCGGGCGGTGACTCGGTCGGCGCGTCAGGCGGCGTCGCCACGGGCGACCAGCTCCCGGGCGAGCTGCCGGTAGGCGACGGCGCCGGGGTGCGTCGGCGCGTAGACGGTGATGGGCTCGGCCGCGACGGACGCGTCGGGGAACTTCACGGTGCGCCCGATGACGGTCTGGAGCAGCTTGTCGCCGAACGCCTCGTGCACGCGCGCGACGACCTCGCGCGAGTGGAGCGTGCGCGAGTCGAACATCGTGGCGAGGATGCCGTCGATCTCGAGGCGCGGGTTGAGCCGGTCGCGCACCTTCTCGATCGTCTCGACGAGCAGCGCCACGCCGCGCAGCGCGAAGAATTCGCACTCGAGCGGGATGAGCACGCCGTGCGCGGCGGTGAGCGCGTTGACGGTGAGCAGGCCGAGCGAGGGCTGGCAGTCCACGAGGATGACGTCGTAGTCGTCGACGACGGGCCGCAGCACGCGCGACAGGACGGACTCGCGTGCCACCTCGCCGACGAGCTGGACCTCGGCGGCCGAGAGGTCGATGTTGGCGGGCAGGAGGTCGAGGTTCTCGACCTCCGTCGGGACGAGCACGTCGTGGATGTCCGCGCCCCGCTCCATGAGCAGGTTGTAGACCGTGCGGTCGAGCTCGTGCGGGTTGACGCCGAGGCCGACGGACGCGGCGCCCTGCGGGTCGAAGTCGACGAGCAGGACCTTGCGGCCGTACTCGGCGAGCGTCGCTCCGAGGTTGATGGTGGTCGTCGTCTTGCCGACGCCGCCCTTCTGGTTGCACATCGCGATGATGCGCCCGGGGCCGTGCGACGCGAGCGGCGCGGGGACCGGGAACTCCGGCAGGGGACGGCCGACCACGTCGGTGGGCGCCTCGGTCGTCTCGCGGCTCGCGCCGTTCGTGGCGTGGTCGACGACGGGTGCGACGTCGCGCTCGGAGGAGGTCACGGGGGCGGCCGGACGGACGGCGTCGCCGTGCGAGCTCTGCGCGCCGCGCGTCTCGGGCTGGGTCTCGGCCTGGCTGCTCACGCTCGCCACGGTATCGCAGGACCTCGCCCCCGCTCGTGCGCACGCGCCCGCGCGCCGCGTTCCCGCCCGTCGCTCCGGGACCGGCTCCGTCAGCCCAGCGCGCGGGGGTGGGCGGCGGCGTACACCTCGCGCAGGGTGTCCGGGGTCACGAGCGTGTAGATCTGCGTCGTCGTGACGGACGCGTGCCCCAGGAGCTCCTGGACGACGCGCACGTCCGCGCCGCCCGCGAGCAGGTGGGTCGCGAACGAGTGCCGCAGCGTGTGCGGCGAGATCCGCTCGGGGTGGTCGATGCCGGCGCGCTCCGCGGCGGTGCGCAGCACGGCCCAGGCGCTCTGCCGCGACAGCCGCGCGCCCCGCGTGTTGAGGAAGACAGCCGGCGTGCCGCGCCCGTGCGCGGCGAGCGCCGCGCGGCCCCGCACCAGGTAGGCGTCGAGCGCGCGCCGTGCGAACGACCCGACGGGCACCACGCGCTCCTTGCCGCCCTTGCCGAGCAGGCGGACGGCGCCGGTACCGAGGTCGAGGTCGTCGACGTCGAGGCTCACGGCCTCGGTGATGCGCGCGCCGGTCGAGTAGACGAGCTCGAGCAGCGCCCGGTCGCGCAGGGGGGCGGCGCCGTCGCCGACGCCCGCCGCCTCGAGGATGCGCGCGACCTCGTCGGTCGAGATCGCCTTGGGCAGCCGCTTGCCCTGGGCGGGCGGTCGGACGTCGGCGGACGCGTCGGCGTCGGCCAGGCCCTCCGCGGCGCAGAAGCGGTGCCAGCCGCGCACGGCGGCCACGGACCGGGCGGTGGACGACGGCGAGAGGCTCGCCCCGCCGTCGGCCCCGGTGCGCAGCGCGGTGACGTACGCCGCGACGTCGTCCGCCTCGACCTCGCGCACGGCGTGGTTGCCGCGCGCGGCAAGGAACGCGACGTAGCGCGCGAGGTCGCGCCGGTAGGCGGCGACGGTGTTCGCGGACAGGCCGCGCTCGACGGCGAGGTGCGCGAGGTACTCGCGCGCGGCGCGGTCCAGCGCGTCGGGCACGTGCGCCTCGCCGGCCCCCATCGCCCTACCGCCCTCCCGGCACGGCCGGGCTCACAGCGGGAGGAAGACGTCGACCGCCACCGCGACGAAGAGCAGGGTGAGGTACGTGATCGAGGCGTGGAAGACCTTCATCTCCCCGACCTTGCCGCCCTTGCCGTCCGCCTTGTCGCGGGCGCGGCGCAGCATGGTCACGCACGAGGACAGGAACCAGACCCCGAGCACGGTGGCGACGACGCCGTAGACCCAGGTCATGCCGGCGAGCGGCCACAGCGCGAGCGACGAGGCGACCATCGCGACGCCGTAGACGATCATCTCGCGTGCGACCCTGCGGTCGTCCGCGACGACCGGGAGCATCGGCACGCCGGCGTTGGCGTAGTCACGCTTGAACTTCATGGACAGCGGCCAGTAGTGCGGCGGCGTCCAGAAGAAGATGACGAGGAACAGCGCGAGAGCGGCCCAGCTCAGCGAGCCCGTCACGGCGGACCAGCCGATGAGTACCGGCATGCAGCCCGCGATGCCGCCCCAGACGATGTTCTGCGGCGTGCGGCGCTTGAGGATCATCGTGTAGCCGACGACGTAGATCGCGATCGCGGCGAACGTCAGCCAGGCCGAGACCACGTTGACCAGGAGCGCGAACCACACGAGCGACACGACACCGAGGACGGTCGCGAACACGAGCGCGGCCCGCGGTGTCACCTCGCCCGTGACGAGCGGGCGCCGCTTGGTGCGGTTCATGACCTCGTCGATGTCGCGGTCGAGGTAGCAGTTGTAGACGTTGGCCGACGCGGCCGCGAGCGTGCCGCCCACGAGCGTCGCCAGGATGCGCCCGATGCTCGGCAGCCCGCCCTGCGCCAGGATCATCGTCGGCACCGTGGTCACGAGGAGGAGCTCGATGATGCGCGGCTTGGTCAGCGCGACGTAGGCGCCGATGCGCTCGCGCATCGCGAGGGTGGCGCGGGCCGCCTCGGCCGTCGGCGCGAGGGGGGTCGCGGGGCTCGTCGGCGAGGACGGCTGCTGGGTCGACGCGGCGCCAGACGGGCTTCCGGTCCCGTCGATCGGTGCCTGGCTCGTGGTGTGCACGCGCTTCGGTGTTCCGTTCTGAGGTGGGGGGCGAGCTGGGACGGACCGCCGGTCGTCCTCGCTCATCGTACGTCCCCGCCTGCGCCGGGGCCGACCGGACGGGCCGGGCGATTGTGTGACATCCGACCGAAATCCAGCACGTGGGCACCGCCCAGGCAGGAACGGCGTCCGCGTATAGGCTGGGTCTGCAACCGTCCCGCGTCGGACCGCCCGTCAAGACCTGTGGCCCGCGGACGACGTGACCGGCACCGGGCCGCCCCGCCCCCTGAGGCGTGAGGCCGGGAAATGTTCAACGGTTGTTTCGAGTTGTCGCGAGGATCCGGGGCGCGCGCTCCGGACGGGAATGAGGTTCGGTGAACGCGTTGTCCCCTGCTCACACGCCCCTGGACTGGACGGACCTGGACGACCGGGCCGTCAAGACGATCAAGGCGCTCGCCGCCGACGCGGTGGAGAAGGTGGGCAACGGCCACCCCGGCACCGCGATCTCGCTGGCCCCGGCCGCCTACCTCCTGTTCCAGAAGGTCATGCGCCACGACCCGTCGGACGACCACTGGGTCGGCCGCGACCGGTTCGTGCTCTCGGCGGGCCACTCGTCGCTCACGATCTACCTCCAGCTCTTCCTCGCCGGGTACGGCCTGGAGATGGCGGACATCGAGGCCCTGCGCACGTGGGGCTCCAAGACCCCCGGCCACCCGGAGTACAAGCACACTCGCGGCGTCGAGATCACGACCGGCCCGCTCGGCCAGGGCCTCGCGTCCTCCGTCGGCATGGCGTTCGCGGCCCGCCGCGAGCGCGGCCTGCTGGACCCGTCGACCGCCCCGGGCGAGTCGCCGTTCGACCACCACGTCTACGTCATCGCGTCCGACGGCGACCTGCAGGAGGGCGTGACGAGCGAGGCGTCCTCGCTCGCCGGTCACCAGCAGCTCGGCAACCTCGTCGTCATCTGGGACGACAACAAGATCTCCATCGAGGACGACACGGACATCGCGTTCACCGAGGACGTCCTCGCGCGCTACGCGGCGTACGGCTGGCACACCCAGCGCGTCGACTGGACCAACGGGGGCACGGGCTACGGCGAGGACGTCGACGCGCTGCACGCCGCGATCGAGGCCGCCAAGGCCGAGACCGGCAAGCCGTCGATCATCGCGCTGCGCACGATCATCGGCTACCCGTCGCCGACCAAGCAGAACACCGGCGGCATCCACGGCTCGGCCATGGGCGCCGACGAGATCAAGGGCCTGAAGATCGAGCTCGGCCTCGACCCCGAGGCGAGCTTCGCGATCGACGACGAGGTGCTCGCGTACACGCGTGCCGTCGGCGAGCGCCAGGGCGACGCGCGCGCGGCCTGGGACACGGCCTTCGCGGCGTGGAAGACCGCGAACCCGTCCGGCGCCGAGCTCCTCGGCCGCCTGGAGAACCGCGAGCTCCCGGCGGGCTGGGAGGACGCGCTGCCGACGTTCGAGGCGGGCAAGGCCGTCGCGACGCGCTCCGCGTCGGGCAAGGTCCTCACCGCGCTCAAGGACGTGCTCCCCGAGCTCTGGGGCGGCTCCGCCGACCTCGCCGGCTCGAACAACACGACCATGGACGGCGAGCCGTCGTTCGTGCCCGTCGAGCACGCGACCAAGAAGTTCCCGGGCCACGAGTACGGCCGCACGCTGCACTTCGGCATCCGCGAGCACGCCATGGGCGCGATCCTCAACGGCATCGTCCTGCACGGCGGCACGCGCGCCTACGGCGGCACGTTCCTCCAGTTCAGCGACTACATGCGCCCCGCGGTGCGCCTCGCCGCGCTCATGGAGATCCCGACGACGTTCGTGTGGACGCACGACTCGATCGGCCTCGGCGAGGACGGCCCGACGCACCAGCCCGTCGAGCACCTCGCCGCGCTGCGCGCCATCCCGGGCCTCGACGTCGTCCGTCCGGCCGACGCCAACGAGACGTCGTGGGCGTGGCGCACGATCCTCGAGAACACCGAGCGACCGGCGGGCATCATCCTCACGCGCCAGAACGTCCCGACGTTCCCGCGCGGGACCGAGGGCTACGCCGACGCGTCGGGCACCGCCCGCGGCGGCTACGTGCTGCTCGACACCGACGGCACGCCCGATGTCATCCTCATCGGCACCGGCTCCGAGGTGCAGCTCGCCGTCGAGGCGCGCGAGATCCTCGCGGGCGAGGGCGTGCAGGCGCGCGTCGTGTCGCTGCCGAGCCGTGAGTGGTTCGACGGCCAGGACGACGCCTACCGCGAGTCGGTCCTGCCGTCCGGCGTCCGTGCGCGCGTGTCCGTCGAGGCGGGCGTGGCGCAGGGCTGGCGCGAGCTCGTCGGCGACGCGGGTCGCTCGGTGAGCCTCGAGCACTACGGCGCGTCGGCCGACTACCAGGTGCTGTACCGCGAGTTCGGCATCACGTCCGAGGCCGTCGCCTCGGCGGCGCGCGAGTCGATCGCGGCCGCGCGCGGTGGCGACACCCCGGGTGCCGCGCCGACGCCCTCGGAGGGCGGCACTGGCGACCAGCGCTGACCCTTCGTAGATTCCGAGGTGGGGCCGTGCGCGGCCCCACCTCGGAACTGCCCCGGGAGCCGGCCGCCGTGCGCGACCGCCCGGGAGCACGCCCGCAGCGAGAGCACCACCGAGAGGAAGTCCGATGACGCAGTCCCCCACCGTCCCCGGCCCCATCGAGCAGCTCACGGGAGCGGGCGTGTCCATCTGGCTCGACGACCTCTCGCGAGAACGGCTGCGCACCGGCAACCTCGCCGACCTCGTCGCCACGCGCGGGGTCGTCGGGGTCACGACGAACCCCACGATCTTCGCGGCCGCGCTCTCGAAGGGTGACGCCTACGACGCCCAGCTCGCCGAGCTCGCGCCCGCCGGCGTGGACGACGCGGCGGTCGAGGCCGCCGTCGAGCGGATCACGACGGACGACGTGCGCGCCGCCGCCGACCTGCTGCGTCCCGTGTACGACGCGACCGACGGTGTCGACGGGCGCGTGTCGATCGAGGTGGACCCGCGCCTCGCGCACGACGCCGACAAGACGGTCGTCACGGCCGAGCGCCTCTGGGCCACCATCGACCGGCCCAACGTCTACATCAAGATCCCCGCGACCGTCGCGGGCCTCGACGCGATCTCCCGCACCCTCGCGCAGGGCATCAGCGTCAACGTGACGCTCATCTTCTCGCTCGCGCGCTACCGCGCGGTCATGGAGGCGTTCGCGATCGGGCTCGAGCAGGCGCGCGCGGACGGCATCGACCTCGCGCCGGTGGGCTCCGTCGCGTCGTTCTTCGTCTCGCGCGTGGACACCGCGGTGGACGCCGCGCTCGAGAAGGTCGGCACCCCGGAGGCGCTCGACCTGCGCGGCCAGGCCGCGATCGCCAACGCGCGCCTCGCGTTCGAGGCCTACGAGGAGTTCCGCCAGACCGACCGGTGGCGCTCGCTCGCCGCGTCCGGCGCGCACCCGCAGCGCCCGCTCTGGGCGTCGACCGGCGTGAAGAACCCCGAGTACCGCGACACGATGTACGTCGACGAGCTCGTCACCGACGGCATCGTCAACACGATGCCCGAGGCGACCCTCCAGGCGTTCGCCGACCACGGCGTCGTCACGGGCGACACGATCACCGGCACGGCCGCCGCCTCCCGCCGCACGCTCGAGACGGTCGAGTCCTTCGGCGTCTCGCTCGTCGAGGTCACCGACCGCCTCGAGGAGGAGGGCGTGCGCAAGTTCGAGGACAGCTGGACCGAGCTGCTCGCGACGACGCGCGACAACCTGCGCCGCATCGCCTCCTCCTGATCCCGGCGCGCCTGACCGCCGGGCGGCGGTCGGGCGTCCGACCTGCGGGAACGACGACGCGACGACGCGCGCCGCCCGTATCATCCGCAGACGCCTCAGCCTTCTGCAGTCCTCCCGACCCCTCCTCGAAACGAAACGGTGCCACCAGGTGAGACCGGCCAAGATCACGCCAGAGCACAACCCGCTGCGCGACCCCCTCGACCTGCGCCTGCCCCGGATCGCGGGCCCCTGCGGGCTCGTCATCTTCGGCGTCACGGGCGACCTCGCCCGCAAGAAGCTCATGCCCGCGGTGTACGACCTGGCCAACCGCGGCCTGCTCCCCCCGGGCTTCGCGCTCACGGGCTTCGCGCGCCGGGACTGGGAGGACCAGGACTTCGCGCAGGTCGTGCACGACGCCGTCAAGGAGCACGCGCGCACGCCGTTCCGTGAGGCGACGTGGCGGCAGCTCGCCGAGGGGATCCGGTTCGTGCAGGGCACGTTCGACGACGAGGACGCCTTCGAGCGCCTGCGCGAGACCGTCGAGACGCTGGACGCCGAGCGCGGCACGGGCGGCAACCACGCCTTCTACCTCTCGGTGCCGCCGAGCGCGTTCCCGGTCGTGTGCCGGCAGCTCTCCCGCTCCGGGCTCTCCCGCTCCGAAGGAGACGCCTGGCGCCGTGTCGTCATCGAGAAGCCCTTCGGCCACGACCTCGAGAGCGCCCGCGAGCTCGACGCCGTCGTGTCGGAGGTCTTCCCGCCCGACTCGGTCTTCCGCATCGACCACTACCTCGGCAAGGAGACGGTCCAGAACCTCCTCGCGCTGCGGTTCGCCAACCAGATGTTCGAGCCGATCTGGAACGCGAACTACGTGGACCACGTGCAAATCACGATGGCCGAGGACATCGGCATCGGCGGCCGCGCGGGCTACTACGACGGCATCGGCGCCGCACGCGACGTCATCCAGAACCACCTGCTCCAGCTCCTCGCGCTCGTCGCGATGGAGGAGCCCGTGTCGTTCGACGCCCCGTCGCTGCGCGCCGAGAAGATCAAGGCGCTGTCGGCCGTCCGGCTGCCGCGCGAGCTGTCCAAGCACACCGCGCGCGGCCAGTACGCCGCCGGGTGGCAGGGCGGCGAGGAGGTCATCGGCTTCCTCGACGAGGACGGGATCCCCGCCGACTCGACGACCGAGACCTACGCCGCGATCCGCGTGGACATCGACAACCGCCGCTGGGCGGGCGTCCCGTTCTACCTGCGCACCGGCAAGCGCCTCGGGCGCCGCGTGACCGAGGTCGCCGTCGTGTTCAAGAAGGCCCCGCACCTGCCGTTCGAGACGTCGCAGGCCTCCGACCTGGGCAACAACGCGCTCGTCATCCGCGTCCAGCCCGACGAGGGCGTCACGATGCGCTTCGGCGCGAAGGTCCCGGGCACCGCGATGGAGGTCCGCGACGTCACGATGGACTTCGGTTACGGGCACGCGTTCACGGAGTCCTCCCCCGAGGCCTACGAGCGCCTCATCCTCGACGTCCTGCTCGGCGACCCGCCGCTCTTCCCGACGCGCGAGGAGGTCGAGCTCTCGTGGAAGATCCTCGACCCGATCACGGCGCACTGGGCGGCCAAGGGCACGCCCGACCAGTACCGGTCCGGCACGTGGGGGCCGGAGTCGGCCGACGCGATGCTCGCGCGCGACGGCCGCTCGTGGCGGCGCCCGTGACGACCGTTGTCCCGGCACCGCGGAGCGCGGCGCCCCGCCCAGAGAACCCCCAACCCCGTCGTGCCCCGCAGGGCGGCACGACCCTCCGACAGGCGAGGACCCCGCGATGATCATCGACCTGCCCGACACGACGACGAACGCGGTGAACAAGCGGCTCGTCCGCCTGCGCGACGAGGGCGGCGCGATCGCGCTCGGTCGCGTCCTCACGCTCGTCGTCATCGCGCGCGAGTCCGACGTCGAGACGTCGATCGAGGCGGCGAACGACGCGAGCCGCGAGCATCCGTGCCGCGTCATCGTCGTGGCACCGTCCGGCCGGAGCGCGACCCCGCACCTCGACGCCCAGATTCGCGTGGGCGGCGACGCCGGCGCGTCCGAGGTCGTCGTGCTGCGGACCGCGGGCCCCCTGCTCGAGCACGCGGACACGCTCGTCATGCCGCTCCTGCTCCCGGACGCGCCGATCGTGGTGTGGTGGCCGGGCCAGCCGCCCGCCTCGCCGGACGACGACCCGGTCGGGGCGATGGCCCAGCGCCGCATCACCGACTCGATCACGTCCAAGGACCCCGAGGCGACGCTCGCGCAGCTCGCGACGACGTACGGGCCCGGCGACTCCGACCTGGCGTGGGCGCGCGTCACCCTGTGGCGCGGCCTCATCGCCGCCGCGCTCGACCAGCCGCCGTACGAGCCGGTGACGAGCGTCCTCGTCGAGGGCCAGGCGAAGCACACCTCGCTCGACCTGCTCGCGGCGTGGCTCGGCTCTCGACTGCGCTGCCCCACGCAGGTCGTGCGCCGTCGTGGGGCCGAGGCGATCACGCGCGTCACGCTCGAGCGCAAGAGCGGGCCGATCATCCTCGACCGCCCGGACGGGCGCATCGTGACGATCAGCCAGCCGGGCAAGCCCGACCGCCGCGTCGCGCTGCCCATCCGGACGCTCAGCGAGGCGCTCATCGAGGAGCTGCGCCGCCTGGACCCGGACGAGATCTACGGCGAGGTGCTCACCAAGGGGCTGCAGAAGGTGGGCGCGTGACCGCCGCCCGACCCGGGGGCGCGCACGCGTCCCACGGGCGCCTCGTGGTCGTCCACCCCGACGCGGACGTCCTCGCCGAGGCGGTCGCGTCGCGGCTCGTGACGCGCCTGCTCGACGTGCAGTCCGTGCGCCGCCCCGTGCACGTCGTGCTGACCGGCGGCACCGTCGGCATCGCGAGCCTCGCGGCGCTCGAGCGCCACCCGGCGCGCGACGCCGTCGACTGGTCGGGCGTGCACCTCTGGTGGGGCGACGAGCGCTTCCTGCCCGCCGGGGACCCGGACCGCAACGAGACGCAGGCGCGCGACGCGCTGCTCGCCCACCTGCCCCAGCTCCCGGCCGGGAACGTCCACCCGATGCCCGCGGCGGACGCCGTGGCGACCCCCGAGGAGTCGGCCGCGGCGTACGCGGCGACGCTCGCCGAGCACGCCCCGGACGGCGCCGAGGTGCCCGAGTTCGACGTGCTCCTGCTCGGGATGGGACCCGACGGCCACGTCGCGTCGCTCTTCCCCGGGCACCCGGGACTCGACGTGACGGGCGTCCCGACCGCCGGCGTCCACGGTTCGCCCAAGCCCCCGCCGGAGCGCGTGACGCTGACCTTCGAGGCCATCGCGCGCGCTCGTCAGGTGTGGGTCGTCGCCGCGGGCGCCGAGAAGGCCCCGGCCGTCGCGTCGGCGCTCGGCGGGGCCCCCGCGGCCGAGACCCCGGCGGGCGCCGTCACCGGCACCGAGCGCACGCTGTGGCTCGTGGACGCCGCGGCGGCAGGCACGCGGGACGCCGACCGATGACGCCCGGCGGCGAGCACCTCGACCCCGCCGCGACCTGGGACGCGGTCGACGCCTACTTCGCCCCGCTCGTGGGGGAGGACGACGTGCTCGCCGCCGCCAGCGCGAGGGCGCGGGCCGCCGGCCTGCCGGAGATCCAGGTCTCCCCCGCGCAGGGCCGCCTCCTGCAGCTCCTCGCGCTCGCGACCGGCGCGCGCCGCGTGCTGGAGGTCGGCACGCTCGGCGGCTACTCGACGATCTGGCTCGCACGTGCGCTGCCACCCGACGGCGCGCTGCTCACGTGCGAGATCGACGCCGCGCACGCCGCGGTCGCGCGAGAGTCGCTGGCCGAGGCCGGCCTCGCGGGGGTCGTCGACGTCGTGCTCGGTCCGGCCGCGAACACGCTGCGGCGCCTCGTCGACAAGGGCGTCGAACCGTTCGACCTCGTGTTCGTCGACGCCGACAAGCCGTCGAACCCGGTCTACGTCGACCTGGCGGTCCGGCTCTCGCGCCCGGGCACGCTCGTCGTCGTGGACAACACCGTCCGTGGCGGCGCCGTCGCCGACGCGGAGAGCACCGACCCGAACGTGCTCGGGGTCCGGGAGATGGTCGACCGCGTCGTCGCGGACCCGCGGCTCGACGCCACGGCCGTCCAGACCGTGGGCTCCAAGGGCTACGACGGGTTCGTGCTCGCGCGCGTGCGCTGACCCGCGTGCGAGGCCCGGCCTCCGCGCCGGGCCCGGAACGTCAGCGACCGCGACGGGCCCGCAGGGCGGCGAGCGCCTCGTCGAGGATCGCGACGCCGTCCTCGTCGCTGCGACGCTCCTTCACGTACGCGAGGTGCGTCTTGTAGGGCTCGTTGCGCGACGGCGTCGGCGGGTTCTCCCGGTCCTGCCCGGCCGGGAACCCGCACCGCGGGCAGTCCCAGGTCTCGGGAGCCTCGATCTCCGCCTCCGAGGAGAAGCTGGGCCGCGTCTCGTGGCCGTTCGCGCACCAGTAGGACACCCAGAAGCGCGGTGCGATCTCGCCGCGCTCGGACTCCCCGAGCGGTCCCGCCCCGACGCGCGACCCGCGGATCGCGTTACCACCTGCCACGTGCTCTCCCCCGTCCGTGCCGTCGTCGGCACTCGATACTGCCCGTACCGCGCCGTCCGGCGCGGCTGCCCCCTGCCGACTCCTCGAGCCCTGCTCGACCGCGACGCCCCGTGCGGGACGCCTGCGGGTCAGCTCACCTTCTGGAGGAGCCCCAGGAGCACGATGACGACAGCCCAGACGAGGGCGAACGCCACGGTGATCCGGTTGAGGTTGCGCTCGGCGACGCCGGAGCTGCCCACCGAGCTCGAGATCCCGCCGCCGAACATGTCGGAGAGGCCGCCGCCCTTGCCCTTGTGCATGAGCACGAGCAGGGTGAGGAAGCCGCTGGTGAGGACCAGCAGGATCTGGAGGATGATGCGCAGCACGTCCACGAGTACGTCCTTGAGGCTCAGGGCCGTCCCGACCGATGTCGAGCGCGACCGCACGGTTGTCGTGCGCAGGCGTGACCTGCCGCACAGGGGACAAGAGTAGGCGACGGGAGGCCGCTGCGGCCAACCCCGGTCGCCGTCGTCTCACGTCAGCGACCGACGGCCCCGGGATCCGCTCCCGGGGCCGTCGGCGCGAGGGTCTCGCGGAGGTCAGGCCCCGGTCGCGTGCGACTGGTAGCGCGCGATCTTCGCGAACTCCTCGGGGTCGAGGCTCGCGCCGCCGACGAGCGCGCCGTCGACGTCGGGCTGGGCCATGATCGCGGCGACGTTGGACGACTTCACCGAGCCGCCGTACAGGATGCGCGTCGCGTCCGCGAGGTCCGCGTCGTACAGGTCGCCGAGGGCGCCGCGGATGGCACCGCAGACCTCCTGCGCGTCCTCCGGCGTCGCGACCTCGCCCGTGCCGATGGCCCAGACGGGCTCGTACGCGATGACGAGCGTCGCGAGCTGCGCGGCGGGGATGCCCGCGAGGGCGCCCTCGACCTGGGCGAGGGTGTAGGAGATCTGCTCGCCGGCCTTGCGGACGTCCAGACCCTCGCCCACGCACAGGATCGGGGCGACGCCCTGGCCCACGGCGGCGACGATCTTCGCGTTGGCCTGCGCGTCCGTCTCGCCGTGGTACTGGCGGCGCTCGGAGTGGCCGATCGCGACGTAGCTCACGCCGAGCTTGGCGAGCATCGTCGCGGAGATCTCGCCCGTGTACGCGCCCTCGGCGTGCGCCGAGACGTCCTGCGCGCCGTACTTGAGCTCGAGCTTGTCCGCGTCGACGAGCGTCTGCACCGACCGGAGGTCGGTGAAGGGCGGCAGCACGGCGACCTCGACGGCCGCGTAGTCGTGCTTCGCGTCCTTGAGGGTCCACGCGAGCTTCTGCACGGTGTGCGTCGCCTGGTGGTGGTCCAGGTTCATCTTCCAGTTGCCCGCCATGAGCGGGGTACGGCTGTTCGCCACGGTCCTTCTTCTCTCTGTGGGGGTCGCACCGCCCGCGGGCACGGCGTGCCGCGGGCGGTGCGTGAGGATGGTTCGGGAGGGCTCAGCCCTCGAGGACGGAGATCCCCGGGAGGTCCTTGCCCTCGAGGAACTCGAGGCTCGCGCCGCCACCGGTCGAGATGTGGCTGAAGCCGGCCTCGTCGAAGCCGAGGATGCGGACCGCGGCGGCCGAGTCGCCGCCGCCGACGATCGTGAACGCGCCGTTCGCGGTCGCGTCGACGAGCGCCTGGGCCACGGCACGCGTGCCGCCCGAGAACGCCTCGAACTCGAACACGCCGGCGGGACCGTTCCACACGACCGTCTTCGCGTCGACGATCTTCCTCGCGAAGAGCTGCGCGGACTCGGGGCCGATGTCGAGGCCGATCTTGTCGGCCGGGATCGCGTCCGCGGCGACGACCTCGTGCGGCGAGTCGGCGGCGAACGCGTCGGCGACCACGATGTCGGTCGGCAGGACGATCTCGACGCCGTTCTTCTCGGCGTCCGCGAGGTAGCCCTTGACCGTGTCGATCTGGTCCTCCTCGAGGAGGGACTTGCCGACGCCGTAGCCCTTGGCGGCGAGGAACGTGAACACCATGCCGCCGCCGATGAGCAGGCGGTCCGCCTTGGTGAGCAGGTTCGCGATGACGCCGAGCTTGTCCGAGACCTTCGACCCCCCGAGGACGACCGCGTACGGGCGCGCGGGGTCCTCCGTCGCCTTGCGCAGGGAGTCGACCTCCTTGAGGACGAGCTCGCCCACCGCGGACGGGAGCACCTGCGCGACGTCGTAGACCGACGCCTGCTTGCGGTGCACGACGCCGAACCCGTCGGAGACGAACACGTCCGCGAGCTGGGCGAGGTCGTGCGCGAGCGACTGGCGCTCCGCGTCGTCCTTGGAGGTCTCACGCGCGTCGAAGCGGATGTTCTCCAGCAGCGCGACCTCGCCCTCGCCGAGCGCGGCCACCGTCTCGCGCGCCGAGTCGCCCACGACGTCCTGCGCCAGGTGGACCGGCACGCCGAGCAGCTCGCCGAGGCGCGCGGCCACGGGCGCGAGCGAGTACTTCGCGTCCGGCTCGCCCTTGGGGCGGCCGAGGTGCGCGGTGACGATCACCTTCGCGCCCGCGTCGGTGAGCTTCTTCAGCGTGGGGAGCGCGGCCCGGATGCGGCCGTCGTCCGTGATGGTCGTCCCGTCGAGCGGGACGTTGAAGTCGGAGCGGACGAGGACGCGCTTGCCGCGCAGGTCGCCCAGGGAGTCGATGGTCTTCATGCGGTCTCCTACGGTTCGGTCGCCGTCGTACGGGGCGCCTGCCGAGGACCGGCCGGGCCCGCACATGAGGACGTCCGCGTGCGCGTCACCGGGCGGTGCCGGGACGCGCACGCGGACGCATGGTTGCTACGCAGGGTCGTGCTGCGTCAGCAGGTGGCTCAGAGCTTGTCGCCGACGAGCTGCGTCAGCGCGACGAGGCTGTTCGAGTAGCCCCACTCGTTGTCGTACCAGGAGACGACCTTGACCTGGTCGCCGATCACCTTGGTGAGCTTCGAGTCGAAGATGCTCTGGTGCGGGTCCGTGACGATGTCGCTCGAGACGATCTCGTCCTCGACGTAGGCCAGGACGCCCTTGAGGGGGCCCTCCGACGCGGCCTTCACCGCGGCGTTGACCTCGTCCACCGTGACCTCGCGCGAGGCGGTGAAGGTGAGGTCCGTCGCCGAGCCCGTGATGACCGGCACGCGCAGCGCGAAGCCGTCGAGCTTGCCCTTGAGCTCCGGCAGGACGAGCGACACGGCCTTGGCCGCACCCGTCGAGGTCGGGACGATGTTCTGCGCGGCGGCGCGGGCGCGACGCAGGTCGCGGTGCGGGCCGTCCTGCAGGTTCTGGTCACCCGTGTAGGCGTGGATCGTGGTCATGAGACCACGCTCGATGCCGATCGAGTCGTTGAGCGCCTTCGCCAGCGGGGCGAGGCAGTTCGTGGTGCACGACGCGTTCGAGATGATGTGGTGCGCGGCCGGGTCGTACTGGTCCGAGTTCACGCCGACGACGAACGTCGCGTCCTCGTTCTTGGCCGGGGCCGAGATGATGACCTTCTTGGCGCCGGCGTCGATGTGCGCCTTCGCCTTGGTCGCGTCGGTGAAGAAGCCGGTCGACTCGATGACGATGTCGGCACCCAGCTCGCCCCAGGGGAGGTTCGCGGGGTCGCGCTCGGCGAGAGCACGGATCTTCTTGCCGTCGACGATGATGTTGTCGTCGTCGAAGTCCACGCTCAGCGGGAAACGGCCGAGGACCGTGTCGTACTTGAGCAGGTGCGCGAGCGTCTTGTTGTCCGTGAGGTCGTTGACGCCCACGATCTCGATGTCGGCGCCCGACTCGACGATGGCGCGGTAGAAGTTCCGTCCGATACGACCGAAGCCGTTGATACCGACGCGGATGGTCACAATGCCCTCCTCAGGGCGCGCCGGTTGTCCCGACGCACACGGTTGATGCCGAACGATCACGTACGCCGTCGTACGCAGGTGGTGATCGCGCCCGTGCCCCGCTGCCCGGGATCCCGGCACAGCATCCTCCGTGCCCGTGGACCGTCACGGCGACAGCCGGGACCACCCACGCCCACGAGGGGTGTCAGCGAAGGAGCACGTCGTTGTCACCTGACGCATCCGAGCCTATACCAACACCACGCCAGCGTGTGACCTGGATCCCACGGTTCGGGACCATCGTCCCGTCGGTGCATGACGTCCAGGTGGCGGGCGCGCCCCGGACGGGCTGGTCAGAGGTCGAGCAGCTCCGGGCTCAGGCCCGCCTCGGTGTCGGGGATGCCGAGCTCGGCCGCGCGCTTGTCGGCCGTCGACAGCAGGCGCCGGATGCGTCCCGCGACCGCGTCCTTGGTCAGCGGCGGGTCCGCGAGCTGTCCCAGCTCCTCGAGCGACGCCTGCTTGTGGGCGAGCCGGAGCTCGCCGGCCTCGCGCAGGTGGTCGGGCAGGTCCGGGCCGAGGATCTCGAACGCCCGCTCGACGCGCGCCCCCGCCGCGACGGCGGCCCGGGCCGAGCGTCGCAGGTTCGCGTCGTCGAAGTTCGCCAGCCGGTTCGCGGTCCCGCGCACCTCGCGCCGGGCGCGTCGCTCCTCCCAGACCAGGACCGCCTCGTGCGCGCCCAGGCGTGTGAGGAGCGCGCTGATCGCGTCCCCGTCCCGGATGACGACGCGATCGACGCCGCGCACCTCGCGCGACTTCGCGGAGACGCCGAGGCGGCGGGCAGCGCCGACCAGGGCGAGCGCGGCCTCCGGACCGGGGCAGGTGATCTCGAGCGCCGACGACCGGCCCGGCTCGGTGAGCGACCCGTGCGCCAGGAACGCGCCGCGCCATGCCGCCTCGGCCTCCTCCACCCCGCCGGAGACGACCTGCGGCGGAAGCCCTCGCACAGGCCGCCCGCGCTGGTCCAGGAGGCCCGTCTGGCGGGCCAGCGACTCGCCGTCGCGCACGACGCGCACGACGTACCGGCTGCTCTTGCGCAGACCCCCGGCCGACACCACGATCAGCTCGCTCGTGTGCCCGTAGACGTCCGCGATGGTCTCGCGCAGGCGGCGCGCCGCGATCGCGGTGTCGAGCTCGGCCTCGATGACGACGCGGCCCGAGATGAGGTGCAGCCCGCCCGAGAACCGGAGCATCGCCGAGACCTCCGCCTTGCGGCACGAGGTCTTGTCCACCCGCAGTCGAGCCAGCTCGTCCTTCACCTGTGCCGTGAGCGCCATGCGGGACATCCTGCCATCGATGCCGTGGCGTCGCGGCGGCGGACCGGGCGCCCGCGGGCCGCCGGGACCCGCGTCCCGCGGGCTCAGCGCGCGGGCGAGCCGACGTCGCCGAGGAAGTCGTCGAACACGTCCCGGTACGCCGCCGCCAGGCGCAGCGCGTCGTGCCGCGGGGTGCCGTCCCCGCGCCGCACCTGCCGCAGGAGGAGGCGCGCACCCATGCGCGCGGACGCCTCCGCGAGCTGCTCCGTGTCCTCGACGGCGGACGGGTCCGCGACGACGGCGTCGATCCGGAGACCGGGCGCGTGCTTGTGCAGCGCCTCGAGGTGGTCCGTCGCCGTCAGCCCGTAGGTCTCCCCCGTCTCGCTCGACAGGTTGAGCGTCACGCAGCGGCGCGCGGAGGTCTCGTGCAGGGCGCGCGCGAGGTCGGGCACGAGCAGGTGGGGCATCACCGACGAGAACCACGAGCCCGGGCCCAGCACGACCCAGTCCGCGTCCTCGACCGCCTGGACCGCCTCGGCGCAGGCCGGCGGGTCCGCCGGGACGAGTCGCAGCTGCTCGATGCGGCCGTGCGTCACCGCGACGTGGCTCTGCCCGACGACCGTCTCGAGCCGGTCCCCGGTCCGCACGTCGGCCTCGATCCCGAGGGGCACCGACGCCATGGGCAGCACGCGCCCGCGGGCGCCCAGGAGCTTGCCCACCCAGTCGAGACCGGCGACCGGGTCGTCGAGCAGCTCCCACAGCGCGACGATGAGCAGGTTGCCCACCGCGTGGTTGTCGAGGTCACCCTCCGACGTGAACCGGTGCTGCAGGAGCGCGCTCCACGTGCGGCCCCACTCCGAGTCGTCGCACAGGGCCGCGAGCGCCATGCGCAGGTCCCCCGGGGGCAGGACGCCGAGCTCGGTGCGCAGGCGCCCGGACGACCCGCCGTCGTCGGCCACGGTCACGACGGCGGTCAGCCGGTCGGACATGAGGCGCAGCGCGGACAGGCTCGCGGACAGGCCGTGGCCACCGCCCAGGGCGACGACGGCAGGGTTGCGCTGGGCGACCACGATCACTCCTTGCCGAGGTCGCGGGCGGTGACGATGACGCGCTGGCCCTGCGCGCGCAGGCGCGCGGCGATCGCCTCGCTGATCGCGACGGAACGGTGCTTGCCCCCGGTGCAGCCCACGGCGATCGTCACGTAGCGCTTCTCCTCACCCAGGTAGCCGGCCAGGACCGGCTCGAGCGCGTTCACGTAGCGGTCGACGAACTCGAGCGCGCCGGGGCGCCCGAGCACGTAGTCCCGCACGGGGGCGTCCCGCCCGGTGAGGTGGCGCAGCTCGGTGATCCAGTACGGGTTCGCGAGGAACCGCACGTCGACCACGTGGTCGGCGTCGAGCGGCAGCCCGTACTTGAACCCGAACGAGACGACGTTGATCCGCAGGGTCTCGGGCGTCCCGTCCGCCACGGCGGCACGGACCTCGCGCGCGAGGTCGTGCACCGTGAGCTCGGACGTGTCGATGACGACGTCGGAGCGCTCCTCGAGGCTCGCGAGGAGGCGTCGCTCCTCGGCCAGGCCGTCGAGGATGCGCCCCTCCCCCTGGAGCGGGTGCGGGCGCCTGACCTGCTCGTACCGGCGCACGAGCACCTCGTCGGAGGCGTCGAGGAACAGGATCCGGTAGAACACCCCGCTCTGGCGGAGGTGGTCGAGCACCTCGACGAGGTCGGTGAAGAACTCGCGGCCGCGCACGTCGACGACCGCCGCGATGCGCTCGAGCGTCGAGCCCGACCGCGTCATGAGGTCCACGAGCGGGACGATCATGCGCGGCGGCAGGTTGTCGACGACGTACCAGTCGAGGTCCTCGAGCACGGCCGCGGCCCGGGTGCGCCCGGCGCCGGACATGCCCGTGATGATGAGCACCTCGGCCTCGCGCGGCTCCGGGGCGTGGGTCGCCGCCTCGATCGCGGGGATCCCGCTGGGGACCGTGGTCGGCGAGGGCTCCGGCACGCGGTCGGGCGGCCCCTGCGGGCTGAGGTCCGGGGTCGGCTCCGAGGTCATGGCACCAGCATGCCAGCCGCTCACGCCCGGGCCGTGGCCCCGTCACCCACCGGAGTGTCCCGGGCGACCTCGGGCACGTCCTCCGGGCGCGTGGCGCCCTCGGCGGGCGCCGGCTCCGTCGGGGCCGGCGCCGTGGGGGCCGTTCCCGGGGACGGCTCGGCGGCTCCGCCCAGGGCCGCGACCACGGCGCGCGCCGTGCGCTCGCCCATGCCCCGCACGCTCGCGATCTCCTCGACGCTCGCGGCGCGCAGGCGCTTGAGCGAGCCGAAGTGCTTGAGGAGCGCGGTGCGCCGCGCCGGACCGAGGCCCGGGACGTCGTCGAGCGCGGACGCGGTCATGCCCTTGCTGCGCTGCCTGCGGTGCTGGGCGATGGCGAACCGGTGCGCCTCGTCGCGCACGCGCTGGAGCAGGTAGAGGCCCTCCGACGAGCGCTGGAGGATCACCGGGTAGTCGTCCCCCGGGACCCACACCTCCTCGAGGCGCTTGGCGAGGCCGCACAGCGCGACGTCGTCGATCCCGAGGTCGGCCAGCGCCCGGGCGGCGGCGGCGACCTGCGGGGGGCCGCCGTCGACCACGACGAGGTTCGGCGGGTAGGCGAACCTCGCTCGCCTGTCCACGGGGGCGTCGGCGTCGACCTCGCCGCTGCGCGGCACGTACCCCGCAGCCTCCGCGGCCCGCTCCGCGCGGCGGCCCGAAGCGTCGGAACCGGCCGCCACGTCGTCGGCCTCGAGGTCCAGCTCGACCTCGCCCGAGCGCGAGCGGTCGGACAGGTAGCGCTTGAACCGGCGCGTGATGACCTCGTACATCGCCGCCGTGTCGTCCGCGGCGCCGTCGCCGTCGGGCCCGCGCACGGTGAAGTGGCGGTACTCGCTCTTGCGCGCGAGGCCGTCCTCGAACACGACCATCGACGCGACCTGGTACGTGCCCTGGTTGTGCGAGACGTCGTAGCACTCGATCCGCAGCGGGGCGGTGTCGAGGTCGAGCGCCTCCTGGATCTCGCGCAGCGCCTGGCTGCGCGTCGTGAGGTCGCCCGCCCGGCGCGTGCGGTGCAGGGCGAGCGCGTGCTCCGCGTTCGCCCGCACGGTCGCGGCGAGCTCCTTCTTGTCGCCGCGCTGCGGGACCCGGACGTCGACGCGCGCGCCCCGCAGCCCCGAGAGCCAGGTCGTGACCTGCTCGGTGTCCGGCGGCAGGACGGGGACGAGCACCTCGCGCGGGACGACGTCGCGCGCGCCGGCACGGCCCTGGCCGGTCCCCGGGTCGGCCGCCGCGGCCTCCTCGGCCGCACCGTAGACCTGCTGGAGCAGGTGCTCGACCAGCTCCGCGTCGGTCACGTCCTCGACCTTCTCCACGATCCAGCCGCGCTGGCCGCGGATCCGCCCGCCGCGCACGTGGAACACCTGGACGGCCGCCTCGAGCTCGTCGCCGACGAGCGCGAAGACGTCGGCGTCCGTGCCGTCGCCGAGCACCACCGCGTTCTTCTCGGTCGCGCGCTGGAGAGCCACGATGTCGTCGCGCAGGCGCGCCGCGGCCTCGTACTCCATCGCGGCGGCGGCCTCGTTCATCTTGCGCTCCAGACGGCGGACGAAGCGCTGCGTGTCGCCCGCCATGAAGTCGCAGAAGTCCTCGGCGAGCGCCCGGTGGTCCTCGGGCGTGATGCGCCCGACGCACGGCGCCGAGCACTTGTCGATGTACCCCAGGAGGCACGGGCGGCCCGTCTGGTGGGCCCGCTTGAACACGCCCGCCGAGCACGTGCGCACCGGGAAGACGCGGAGCAGGAGGTCGAGCGTCTCGCGGATCGCCCACGCGTGCCCGTAGGGGCCGAAGTACCGGGTGCCGGGCCGCTTGGCGCCGCGCATGACCTGGGCGCGGGGGAACTCCTCCCCCATCGTCACCGCGAGGTAGGGATAGGACTTGTCGTCGCGGTACTTGACGTTGAACCGCGGGTCGAACTCCTTGATCCAGGAGTACTCGAGCGCGAGCGCCTCGACCTCGGTGCCGACGACGGTCCACTCGACGGACGCCGCGGTCGTCACCATCGTCTGCGTGCGGTGGTGCAGGTTCGCGACGTCCTGGAAGTAGTTCGACAGGCGCGCGCGCAGGTTCTTGGCCTTGCCGACGTAGATCACGCGCCCGTGGTCGTCGCGGAACCGGTAGACGCCTGGCGAGGTGGGGATCTCCCCCGGCGCCGGGCGGTACGTCGCGGGATC
Organism: Cellulosimicrobium sp. I38E; assembly: GCF_001647255.1. NCBI lineage: Bacteria > Bacillati > Actinomycetota > Actinomycetes > Micrococcales > Promicromonosporaceae > Cellulosimicrobium > Cellulosimicrobium sp. I38E. The sequence goes on along the minus strand of NZ_LUAZ01000014.1, from coordinate 18,356 downwards.
AGCCATGTTCTCCAGCCTAGGTCAGGCCACCGACGGTGCGGCGGCAGGGGACGTGCGAGTGCCGCGGCGGGCCCGGCGAAGACGTGGTGTGACCTGCACCACCGCCCGCTAGGGTGGCGGCCATGAGCGCACACCACGGGTACGCCGCCACGGTCCGCTGGACGGGCGCGGGCGACAGGGGCACCGCCTCGTACACGGCCTACGGCCGCGACCACGACGTGCTCCTCGAGGGGAGGCCGCCGCTGCCCGGGTCCGCGGACCCGGCGTTCCGCGGCGACCCGACGCGCTACAGCCCCGAGGAGCTGTTTGTCGTGAGCCTCTCGCAGTGCCACATGCTGTGGTTCCTCCACCTCGCCGCGGCGGCGGGCGTGGTCGTGCGGGAGTACGTGGACGACGTCACCGGCACCATGCGCGTCGAGTCTGGCGGCGAGGGGCAGTTCACGGACGTCACGCTGCACCCCCGCGTCGTGGTCGACGACGGCCCGGGGACCGACGAGGAGTCGCTGGCCGCGCTCCACCGCCGCGCGCACGACCACTGCTTCATCGCGCGCTCGGTGAACTTCCGCGTGCTCGTGGAGCCGGCGCCCGCGCGGCGGGCGGCAGCCTGAGCGCTCCGTCCGTGGTCGCGGACGCCCGCGGTGACGGTCCGAGGACGCGTCACCGCGGGGTCGCCCGACGACGGCGTGCCGGGGCTCCCCTGCCGGGTCGCGGCTAGGCCGCGGAGGCCTTGCGGCGCGAGCGCGTCGTGCCCTCGTCCGTCGCCCGGCGGGCCTTGGCCGAGCGGCCCTTGGCCCCCTTCGCGGCGGGCGTCTGCGCGGCGCCGGGCTTCGTCGGTGCACCGACCGGCACCGGGTCGTGCTGGTCGAGGATCTCCGCGAGGAAGCGGCCGGTGTGGCTCGCCTCGACGCGCGCGACCTGCTCGGGCGTGCCCTGCGCGACGACCTTGCCGCCCCCCGAGCCGCCCTCGGGTCCCATGTCGACGACCCAGTCGGCGCTCTTGATGACGTCGAGGTTGTGCTCGATGACGAGGACGCTGTTGCCCTTGTCGACGAGCGACTGGAGCACGCCGAGCAGCTTGCGGATGTCCTCGAAGTGCAGGCCCGTGGTCGGCTCGTCGAGCACGTAGATCGTGCGCCCCGTCGAACGCTTCTGGAGCTCGCTCGCGAGCTTCACGCGCTGCGCCTCGCCCCCGGAGAGGGTCGGCGCGGGCTGTCCGAGGCGGACGTACCCGAGGCCGACCTCCACGAGGGTCTTGAGGTGGCGGGAGATCGCCGGGACGGCCGCGAAGAACTCCGACGCCTCCTCGATCGGCATGTCGAGGACGTCGGCCACGGTCTTGCCCTTGAAGTGCACCTCGAGCGTCTCGCGGTTGTAGCGCGCGCCGTGGCACACCTCGCACGGCACGTAGACGTCCGGGAGGAAGTTCATCTCGATCTTCAGCGTGCCGTCGCCCGAGCACGCCTCGCAGCGGCCGCCCTTGACGTTGAACGAGAAGCGGCCGGGCGTGTACCCGCGCACCTTGGCCTCGGTGGTCTCCGCGAAGAGCTTGCGCACGTGGTCCCACACGCCCGTGTACGTCGCCGGGTTCGACCGCGGCGTGCGCCCGATCGGCCCCTGGTCGACGTGCACGACCTTGTCGAGGTGGTCCAGGCCCGTGACGCGCGTGTGCCGGCCCGCGACCTGGCGCGCGCCGTTGAGCTCGTTGGCGAGGACCGTGTAGAGGATCGAGTTCACGAGCGTCGACTTGCCCGACCCCGACACCCCGGTCACGGCGGTGAACGTCCCGAGCGGGAAGCTCACGTCGATGCCCGTGAGGTTGTGCTCGCGGGCGCCGACGACCTTGACCTGACGGCCCGGGTCGGTCGGGCGGCGCTCCGCCGGGAGCGGGATGCTGCGACGGCCCGAGAGGTACGCGCCCGTGACGGACTCCGGCGCCTCGAGCAGGCCCGCGTAGTCGCCGGAGTGCACGACGCGACCGCCGTGCTCGCCCGCGCCCGGGCCGATGTCGACCACCCAGTCCGCGGTGCGGATGGTGTCCTCGTCGTGCTCGACGACGATGAGCGTGTTCCCGAGGTCGCGCAGGCGCGTGAGCGTCTCGATGAGGCGGCGGTTGTCGCGCTGGTGCAGGCCGATGCTCGGCTCGTCGAGGACGTAGAGGACGCCCACGAGGCCCGAGCCGATCTGTGTCGCGAGGCGGATGCGCTGCGCCTCGCCGCCGGACAGCGTCGCGGCGGGGCGCTCGAGCGAGAGGTAGTCGAGGCCGACGTCGAGCAGGAAGCCGAGCCGCGCGTCGATCTCCTTGAGCACCTCCGTCGCGATCGCGCGCTCGCGCGCGCCGAGCTCGAGCGCCCCGAGGAACGCCGCGGCCTCGCGCAGCGGGAGACGGCACACGTCCCAGATGGACTTGCCGCCCACCTTGACCGCGAGGACCTCGGGCTTGAGACGAGCACCCTGGCACACGGGGCACGGGACCTCGCGCATGAAGGCCTCGTACTTCTCCTTCGACCAGTCCGACTCGGTCTCGGTGTGCCGGCGCTCGAGGAACGTGATGACGCCCTCGAACCCGGTCGAGTACTGCCGCTCGCGGCCCCAGCGGTTCTTGTACCGCACGTGCACCTGGTGGTTCTGCCCGTGCAGCACGGCCTTCTTCGCGCGCTCGGGCAGCGCCCGCCACGGCGTGTCCATGGAGAACCCGAGGTCGTCCGCGAGCGCCGTGAGGACCCGCTCGAAGTACTCCGAGGAGATCTGCGCCCACGGCGCGACCGCGCCCTCGCCCAGCGACTTCTCGACGTCCGGCACCACGAGGTCGGGGTCGACCTCGAGGCGGAAGCCGATGCCCGTGCACTCGGGGCACGCGCCGTAGGGCGCGTTGAAGGAGAACGTGCGCGGCTCGATCTCGTCGAGCGCGAGCTCGTGGTCGTTGGGGCACGCCCGCTTCTCCGAGAAGCGGCGCTCGCGCGCCGGGTCGTCGGCGTCGGCGTCGACGAGCTCGATGACGACGAGACCGCCCGCGAGGCCGAGCGCGGTCTCGACCGAGTCGGTGAGCCGGCGCTGCACGCCCTCGCGCGCCACGAGGCGGTCGACGACGACCTCGATGTCGTGCTTGAGCTTCTTCTCCAGAGCGGGGACGTCGGTGAGCGTGCGCACCTCGCCGTCGACGCGGGCGCGCGCGAAACCCTTGGTCTGGAGCTCCTTGAAGAGCTCGGAGTACTCGCCCTTGCGCCCGCGGACCACCGGCGCGAGCACCTGGTACCGCGTGCCCTCCGGAAGCTCGAGGAGCCGGTCGACGATCTGCTGCGGTGTCTGCGCGGTCACGCGCTCGCCGCAGACGGGGCAGTGCTGCGTGCCGGCGCGCGAGAAGAGCAGGCGCAGGTAGTCGTAGACCTCGGTGATGGTGCCGACGGTCGAGCGCGGGTTGCGGTTCGTGGACTTCTGGTCGATCGACACCGCGGGCGACAGGCCCTCGATGAAGTCGACGTCGGGCTTGTCCATCTGCCCGAGGAACTGGCGCGCGTACGCGGAAAGCGACTCGACGTAGCGGCGCTGCCCCTCCGCGAAGATGGTGTCGAACGCGAGCGACGACTTGCCCGAGCCGGAGAGGCCCGTGAAGACGATGAGCTTGTCCCGCGGGAGGTCGAGGTCGACGTTGCGGAGGTTGTGCTCGCGGGCACCGGAGATGACGAGGCGATTGCTCACCGCAGCATCGTACGACCGACCACCCACATTCGCACAGGTGTTCGACGTCACCTTCGCGCCTCCTCCGACGAACGCTCACCGCGGGCGCACCCGTCCCCGACACGGTCCCCGCCGCGGCAGACTGACGGCATGGTGTACACGGGACAGGTCGTCGTGGGCGGGCCGAGCGACCGGCGCCGCCTCGACGAGGTCGAGATCCGCAAGCTCGCCGTCGGACCGCTCGCGAACGACGTCTACCTGCTCACGTGCCGGCGGACGGGTGCCCAGGTCCTGATCGACGCCGCGGACGCGCCCGACGACGTCCTCGCGCTCGTCCGCGACGGGTCGCCGGCCGCGCGCCTCGACGTCGTCGTCACGACGCACCGCCACACGGACCACCTGCGCGCGCTCGCCTCGATCGTCGCGGTCACCGGCGCGACGACGGCCGTCGGGGACCTCGATGCCGACGCGGCCGCGACCGCCGCGGACGTGCACGTCACCCGCCGTCTCCGTCATGGCGACGTCGTCCGCGCCGGGGACATCGCGCTCGAGGTCGTGGCGCTGCGCGGGCACACGCCGGGATCCGTCGCGCTGGCCTACCGCGAGCCCGCCGAGGTGCACGAGCCGGAGGCGGTGGCGGGCCGGGTGCACCTGTTCACGGGCGACTCGCTGTTCCCGGGCGGCGTCGGGAACACCCAGCGCGACCCGGCCCGCTTCGAGCGGTTGCTCACGGACGTCACGGAGCGCGTCTTCGACCGGTTCGACGACGCGACCTGGGTCTACCCCGGCCACGGCGCGGACACGACCCTCGGCGCCGAGCGCCCGCACCTCGACGAGTGGCGGGAGCGCGGCTGGTAGCGGAGGACGGACCAGCCCGGGACGCCGCCGCGGTGACGACCGAGGCGCGGACCCGACCGCGCGCCGTCGCGGGTCCTGGTTCACTGACGGCATGCCGATCCACGCCGTCACCTACGTCTACGCCGACCGCGCCGCCGAGCTCGACGCGCTGCGTCCGGAGCACCGCGCGTTCCTGGGCGACCTGTACGCCCGGGGCACGCTCCTGGCGTCCGGTCCCCTGCCTCCGTACGAGGGCGCACCCGCCGGGGCGCTGCTCGTCCTCGACGCGGAGACGCCCGACGCCGTCGCCGCAGTCCTCGACGAGGACCCGTTCGGGCGGGCGGGCCTCGTCGCCGAGCGCACCGTCCGCCCCTGGGCGCCGGTCATCGGCGACTGGGCGGACCGCGCCTGACCAGCACGCTAGCGCGCGGCGCCGTCCTGCGGGCCCGTCCCCCACGGCGGTGCCTCGCCGGCCGCCGGCGCGACCTCGCCCACCGGCTCGTCGGCCGGCGTCTCGACCGCATCCTCCACGGGCCCGGGGCCGCCGCCCGCGGGAGCGGCAGCGGCGTCGTCCTGGGCGTGCAGCGCCCGCGTCCGCAGCAGGCTCGCGACGGTGGTGACCACGAGCGCACCGATGATCACGACGAGCGACAGCCAGATCGGGACCGTCGGGACGGCGTCGAGGTGCTCGCCGCTGTTGATGAACGGCAGCGTGTTCTCGTGCAGCGCCTCGAGGATGAGCTTCACGCCGATGAACCCGAGGATCACCGCGAGACCGATCGGCAGGTAGACCAGCCGCTCGAGCAGGCCGCCCAGGAGGAAGTAGAGCTGGCGCAGGCCCATGAGCGCGAAGACGTTCGTCGTGAAGACGATGAACGGGTCCTGGGTGAGCCCGAAGATCGCCGGGATCGAGTCGAACGCGAAGAGCAGGTCGGTGCTGCCGATCGCGAGGAACACGATGACGAGCGGGGTGAAGACCCGCTTGCCGTCCTCGACCGTGCGCAGCCGGCCGCCGTCGTACCGCGTGCCCAGCGGCAGCACCTTCCGCAGCGCCCGCACGGCGCGGTTCTCGTGGTACTCCTCGGGCTCGTCCCCGCCGGCGACGAGCTTGATCGCCGTGTAGATGAGGAACGCGCCGAACAGGTAGAACACCCACACGAACTGCGCGATGATCGCGGCGCCCGCGAGGATGAACGCCCCGCGCAGGACGAGCGCGACGATGATGCCGACCATCAGCACGCGCTGCTGCTGGTCCCGCGGGACCGCGAACCTCGCCATGATGATGACGAACACGAAGAGGTTGTCCACGGAGAGGCTGTACTCCGTGAGCCACCCCGCGTAGAACTCCCCGGCCGGTGCCGCCCCGCCCACCGCGCCCACGATCGCCCCGAAGACGAGGGCGAGCGCGACGTAGAAGCCGACCCACAGCGCGCTCTCGCGCATCGAGGGGACGTGCGGGCGGCGCCCTACGACGAACAGGTCGACGAGAAGCAGCACTGCGAGCGCCGACAGCGACGCCCACTCGAACCAGACGGGGAGCTCGTGAACCATCAGCGTGAGCCCTCCGAGCTCTCGACGGAACGCCGACGGTCGGCGCGGTCCTTGGCGAGGCTCGCGACCGTGGTGATCGTGAGCACGACGACGATGAACCCGAGGGACAGCGCGGTCGGGATCTCCGGGATGACGGTGATGTGCTCACCGCCGTTGATGAACGGCACCTCGTTCTTGTGCAGCGCGTGGATGAGCAGCTTGACGCCGATGAAGCCGAGGATCGCCGCGAGGCCGTACGCGAGGTACACGAGGCGGTCGAGGAGGCCGTCGATGAGGAAGTAGAGCTGGCGCAGGCCGAGCAGCGAGAACGCGTTGGCGGCGAACACGAGGTAGGTCTCCTGCGTGAGCCCGAAGATCGCCGGGATCGAGTCGACCGCGAAGAGCAGGTCCGCGCTGCCGATCGCGATCATCACGATGAGCATCGGCGTGATGTAGCGCTTGCCGTCGATCTTCGCCGTCATCTTGTCCTCGACGTACGTCTCCGTCGTCGGGAACAGGCGGCGGGTCAGCTTCAGCGCGCCGTTCTCGTGGAACTCCTCGTCGTGGCCCGAGCCGGCCTTCACCTGCGTCCACGCGGTGTAGAGCAGGAACGCGCCGAAGACGTAGAAGATCCAGCTGAAGTTCTCGATGAGGGCCGCGCCGAGGAAGATGAAGATCGTCCGCAGGACCAGCGCGATCGTGATGCCGATGAGCAGCACCTTCTGCTGGTAGAGCCGCGGGACGCGGAAGCTCGTCATGATGAGGACGAAGACGAAGAGGTTGTCGACCGACAGGCTCTTCTCGGTGATGTAGCCGGCGAAGTACTCGCCGCCGTACGTCGAGCCCCAGACGGCCCAGACGATCCCGCCGAAGGCGACCGCGACGGCGACGTAGCCGGCGGACCACCAGGTGGCCTCGCGCAGGCTCGGGGCGTGCGGCGTGCGCACGTGCCCGACGTAGTCGACGGCAAGCATCGCGAGGATCACGCCGATGGTGACGAGCCAGGCCCAGACAGGCACATCCATGAAGATTCCTCCGGTACGTGGGGAGCACTGTGTACCGAAGGTCTCTTCCGCCACGCGCCGCCACGCGCACCCGCACGGGACGCGGGCTGGTGGCTGCGGGACCGGTGACACCGGGCCGACGACTGCGCCGGCCGTGATGACGACATCACCGCGGAGGAATACTCCCCTTCAACGAGGAGCCAGCATAGGCCATCGCTCCTCCGGACGTGACAACACCACGCCACCGTGGACTGTTCCTCGGGCGCTCGTGGGCCACCCGTCCGGAGCGCGGCCGGCACCGCTCAGGCGGTCGCGGCCTGCATCTGCCGCAGCTCCTTCTTGAGTCCCGAGATCTCGTCGCGCAGCCGAGCGGCGAGCTCGAACTGGAGCTCGCCCGCGGCCGCGTGCATCTGGTCGCTGAGCTCCTGGATGAGCTGGGCCAGGTCGCTCGCCGCGGCGCCCGCGAGCCGGTTGCCCGACGACGCGCCCTCCTTGGGTCCGCCCGGCACGGGCGCCTTGCCCTTCGCGCCCTTGCCCGGCTGCCGGTACCCGCCCGCGAGGAGCTCGGCCGTGTCGACGTCCTCGCGCGCGAGCATGTCCGTCACGTCGGAGATGCGCTTGCGCAGCGGGGTCGGGTCGACCCCGTGCTCCGTGTTGTACGCGATCTGCCGCTCGCGACGGCGCTCGGTCTCCTCGATCGCCGCGGCCATCGCCGGCGTGATCTTGTCCGCGTACATGTGCACCTGGCCCGAGACGTTGCGGGCCGCACGACCGATCGTCTGGATGAGCGACTTGGGCGACCGCAGGAAGCCCTCCTTGTCCGCGTCGAGGATCGCGACGAGCGACACCTCGGGCAGGTCGAGACCCTCGCGCAGGAGGTTGATCCCGACGAGGACGTCGTACTCGCCGAGGCGGAGCTCGCGCAGCAGCTCGACGCGCCGCAGCGTGTCGACCTCCGAGTGCAGGTACCGGACCCGCACGTCCTTCTCGAGCAGGTAGTCGGTGAGGTCCTCCGCCATCTTCTTGGTGAGCGTCGTGACGAGCACGCGCTCGTTCCGCTCGACGCGCTCGCGGATCTCGTGCAGCAGGTCGTCGATCTGCCCCGTGGTGGGCTTGACGAGCACCTCCGGGTCGACGAGGCCGGTCGGGCGGATGATCTGCTCGACGACGCCGTCCGCCATCGAGAGCTCGTAGTCGCCGGGGGTCGCCGACAGGTACACGGTCTGGCCGATCCGCTCGACGAACTCCTCCCAGCGCAGGGGCCGGTTGTCCATCGCGCTCGGCAGGCGGAACCCGTGGTCGACGAGGCTGCGCTTGCGCGACATGTCGCCCTCGAACATCGCGCCGATCTGCGGCACGGTCACGTGCGACTCGTCGATGACGAGGAGGAAGTCCTCCGGGAAGTAGTCGAGCAGCGTGTTCGGCGCCGATCCCGCCTCGCGGCCGTCGATGTGCCGCGAGTAGTTCTCGATCCCGGACGCGGTGCCGATCTGGCGCATCATCTCGATGTCGTACGTGGTGCGCATGCGCAGCCGCTGGGCCTCGAGGAGCTTGTTCTGCCGCTCGAGCTCGTCCAGCCGCTCGGCGAGCTCGGCCTCGATCGAGGAGATCGCGCGCTCCATGCGCTCAGGCCCCGCGACGTAGTGCGTCGCGGGGAACACGTGGATGCTCGGCTCGGACCGGATCACGTCACCCGTGAGCGGGTGCAGGGTCTGGATGCTCTCGATCTCGTCGCCGAAGAACTCGATGCGGACCGCGAGCTCCTCGTACACCGGGATGATCTCGACCGTGTCCCCGCGCACGCGGAACGTGCCGCGCGTGAACGCCATGTCGTTGCGCGTGTACTGCATGGTCACGAACTGCCGCAGCAGGTCGTCGCGCTCGACCTGCATGCCGACGTCGAGCCGGACCATGCGGTCGACGTACTCCTGGGGCGTGCCGAGGCCGTAGATGCACGACACGGACGCGACCACGACGACGTCGCGCCGGGTGAGCAGCGAGCTGGTCGCGGAGTGCCGCAGCCGCTCGACCTCGTCGTTGATCGACGAGTCCTTCTCGATGTAGGTGTCCGTCTGCGCGATGTACGCCTCGGGCTGGTAGTAGTCGTAGTAGGAGACGAAGTACTCGACCGCGTTGTTGGGCAGCAGCTCCCGGAACTCCGTCGCGAGCTGCGCGGCGAGGGTCTTGTTGGGCGCCATGACCAGCGTCGGGCGCTGGAGCTCCTCGATGAGCCATGCCGTCGTGGCCGACTTGCCCGTCCCGGTCGCGCCGAGGAGCACGACGTCCTTCTCCCCCGCGCGGATGCGCTGCGAGAGGTCCGCGATCGCCGTCGGCTGGTCGCCGGACGGCTGGTACTCGGAGATGACCTCGAACGGGGCGGTCGCACGCTGGAGATCGGTCACAGGACGCATGACTCCACGGTACGTCGAGCCACCCACACGGACCCTCCCCGCGCGGTCGACGCACCACCACGAAGCCGCCCCCGGAAATCACCCGGACGTGATTTGGAAGGTGTCATTCGGAACCCCTAGGGTCGCCTCGACCCTGCCGCGCTCCCCGACGCCCGTGGAGCAGCCTGACAGCACGGACCACGGGCGACGGAGTCCGCCCGCAGTAAGTCAGCGCCGCTAGCGAACCCTCGACCTGGAGCCGACACCATGCGCCTTCACCCCGCGCGCCCCCGCGGAATCCCCCTGCTCGCGCTCACCGCGCTCGCCCTGACGACCGTCGGCCTCGCCGCGCCCGCGACCGCCGCCCCGCTGGCTGCCGCGCCGACGCTCACCGCCGACGACGTCTGCACCGCGGACCCGTCCACGCGACCGGTCGGCGTGTACGAGCTCACTGCCGTGGAGGACGCGGGAGTCGGCATCTGGGCGGGGGGCGGGCTCACCGTCACGACGGCGACCGAGCTCGAGGGCCGTGTCGTCGTGGGCGGGGACGCCGACCTCTCCGGGGCCGGGAGCCTCAACGTCGGGACCGCGGGGGGCGGCGGCTCGGCCATCACCCCGGCCGGCGGGACCGACATGCTCGTCGTCGGCGGCGACCTCGCGACCGCGACGAACACCCAGGTGGGCTTCCACGCGTCGAGCGGCGGCAACGTCGTCGTCGGCGGCGAGATCACCGGCGCGACCCCGAGCACCGAGAGCCGCAACGCCCCGGGCCGCCCAGGCATCGTCACGCAGGGCGTCGGCCGCGACGCCGCGCTGCGCCCCTACACCGCGCTCCCCGGGCTCGTCACGGGCATGGCGGCCGACGCCGCCGACGGTGCCGTCGCCGCCACGCCCCGCGACGGGATCCTGACGCTCGAGGCGGGCGCGCGGTACACGCTCACGGCCGCCCAGGCCTCCACCCTGACGACGCTGTACGTCACCGGGATCGGTCCGGTGCTCCTCACCGTCACCGGCACCACCGTCGACGTGCCGCGGCTCCAGCACGTCGAGTACGGGGGCGTGCGCGTCTACCAGGCCGCCCAGCACCTGTCGGCGCACTTCCTGTGGAGCTTCCCGGACGCGACGCAGGTGACGCTCGGCACGAACGACCAGTTCCCCGGGACGATCGTCGTCCCCCGCACGGACGCGACCCTCACCGTCGCGACCTCGACCAACGGGCGCATCCTGGCGAACGGCGCCGTCTCCTACACCGGCGGCGCCGGGATCGAGCACCACAACTACCCGTTCGCCGGCCCGTGCGAGACGACGCCGCTGGTCGAGGAGCCCAAGCCGGAGCCGTCGCCGGAGGGCCCCAACCCGGGCGAGGGCGTGACCACGCCGCCGACGTCCGAGGAGACCCCGGTCACCGAGGAGCCGGGAGAGCCCTCGCCGGAGTCGACACCGGCCGCCGAGAACTCGGCGACGCCGAGCCCTGAGGCGCCCTCCACGTCCGCCGAGCCGGGCGACGACACGCCGGAGAGCGGCCTCGCGACGACGGGCGCCTCGGTCGTCGTGCTGGCCGTGGTGGCCGCGCTGCTGCTCGCCGGGGGCGCGACGATCCTCGTCGTCGCACGTCGGCGCGCGACGAGCTGACGCTCCCAGCGCGCACCGAGGGCCCGGCAGGACGCCTGCCGGGCCCTCGGCGTCCCTGCGCCGCGCTCAGCTCTCCGTGCCGCCCGCGAGGACCGGCTCGGGGGTACCGAGGAGCGCGTGCCGCACGACGGCGGCCACGGCGGAGACCTGATCGTCGATCGGGACGACGTCGGACCCGGGGACGTGGACGAACCCGGCACGCCGCCCCGGCCCGAGACCCCAGTGGTGCATGAGGGCGTAGAAGACGTCGTTGCACACGTAGGTTCCCGCGGTGCTCGACACCGCCACCGGCACACCCGCCGCGCGGATCTCCGCGAGCGACGCCTTGAGCGGGAGCGTCGACCAGTACCCGACCGGACCTCCCTCCGCGACGGGGACGTCCACCGGACGGTCGCCGGCGTTGTCGGGGATGCGCGCGTCGCGCACGTTCACCGCGACCCGTTCGAGGCGCACGCCCGGCGCACCGCCCGCCAGGCCGAGCGCCACGACGACGTCGGGGTCGTGCTCACGGATCGCCGCGTCGAGCATCGGCCACGCCCCGGCGAAGGTCACGGGGAGCCGGACGGCGACCACCCGGTCGCCCACGAGCTCCTCCCCGCGCTCGGCGAGTCGCGCGGCCGTCTCCCACGACGGGTTCGCGAGGGCGCCGTCGAACGGCTCGAACCCGCTGACGACGACGGTCACGCCTCGTGCTCCTCGATCTCGGCCTGGACCTCGGCGTCGACCTCGGCGCGGACCCGCACCCAGAGCTCGTCGACCTGCTCGCGCAGCGCCTCCGGCGAGCCGGAGCCGTCGAGGGTCACGTCCGCCGCGGCGAGCCGCGCCGCGTCGTCCGCCTGGGCCGCGAGGCGCGCGCGGGCCTCGTCCTCGCTCAGTCCTCGCCCCTCGACGAGCCGCCCGACCCGCACGTCCACGGGCGTGTGCACGACCACGACGCAGTGGAAGCGCGCGGGGTCGCCCGTCTCGACGAGGAGCGGGATGTCGTGCACGACGACGGCTCGCGGGTCGGCCGCTCCGGCCGCCGCCTCGTGCTCGGCCGCGAGCCGGCGCACCTCCGGGTGGACGATCGCGTTGAGGCGTTCGCGGGCGGCGTCGTTGCCGAACACGACGCGACCGAGCGCGGCGCGGTCGAGCGCGCCGTCGGCGTCGAGGACGCCCGGCCCGAACGCCTCGACGACCTCGTCGAGGCCGACCGTCCCGGGCGCGACCGCGTCGCGGGAGAGCGCGTCGTAGTCCACGACGACGGCGCCGAGCTCGGCGAAGCGTGCGAGCGCGACGGACTTCCCCGCCGCGATTCCTCCGGTCAGGCCGATGCGAAACATGCGCCCCATCCTGCCAGCCGGTGGGCGACCTCGCGCCGGGACGATCGACCCTGGGAGGGACGGAGCGCTCAGCCGTGCGCACCCCGCGGCTCGACCGCGCCAGCCGCCGGTCGGTCGCCGCCGCGCGCATCGTCCTGCCGCTCGCCCGCGACGGCACGCAGGAGCCGCAGGAGCTCGGCACGCTCGGCGGCGTCGAGGCGCGCGAGGAGCGTGCCGGCGCTCGACGAACGCTCCGCTCCCACCTGCGCGACGACCTCCCGCCCCCGCGGGGTGAGCTGGACGAGCGTCGCTCTCCGGTCGTGCGGGTCGGGGGTGCGCCGGACGAGACCCGCCTGCTCGGCGTCGTCGACCTTGGACGTCACCGAGCGAGGGGCGACGTCCAGCGCGGAGGCGACCGCACCGAGCCGGCAGGGCTCGTCGCATCGGGCGAGGAACCGCAGCATCCGGTACTGCCCGGGGGTGGTCCCCGCCGGCTGGGCACGCTCGCTGGCCTCGCGTCGTACGCTCCGGAGCGCCGCGTGCAGGAGCGCGAGGAACTCCCCTGCCTCCTCCGTCGAGGCCGGGTCGCCCACCGCGCCCGGTGCGGGGCGCGCGCTCGCATCGCTCGTCACGAGGCCGAGCGTACCCGGCAGGACGGGGTCTTGTTGAGAACGCTCATTGTGAGTTAGACTCACTATCGTTGTCGCGCGAGCGGTCCATGCGACCGAGTCCCCCAGCCGGCCGCGCCGGCCGGCGCCACGCCGCCGCGGACGACCGCGCCCCTCCCCTATCCAGGAGGCCCCATGTCTTTCACCTCACCTCTCCCCGGCTCGGGCGGCGGGCGCGGCATGCGCTCGTTCCGCCAGGACTCCTCCGTCGCGTCCCGGCGGCTGCATCGCGGCACGATCCGACGCGTCCTCACGTTCGCCCGGCCCTACCGCCGCCAGCTCGCCGCCTTCCTCGTGCTCATCTCGATCGATGCCGCCGCGGGCGCGGCCACGCCGCTGCTGTTCCAGCGCATCATCGACGACGGCATCACCGCCGGCGACGTCGGCGTCGTCGTCACGCTCTCGCTCGTCGCCGCCGGGCTCGCGATCCTCTCCGGCGCCCTCGGCGTCGCCCAGCGCTGGTTCTCCTCGCGCATCGGCGAGGGCCTCATCGTCGACCTGCGCACCGCCGTCTTCGACCACGTGCAGCGCATGCCGCTCGCCTTCTTCAGCCGGACCCGCACCGGCGCGCTCGTCCAGCGGCTCAACGGCGACGTCCTCGGCGCGCAGCAGGCCTTCACGTCGACGCTCTCCAACGTCTTCTCGAACCTCCTCACCGTCGTGTTCGTCCTCGCTGCGATGCTCTCCATGTCCTGGCAGCTCACGCTCCTCGCCCTGACGTTGCTGCCCGCGTTCGTGCTCCCGGCCCGCTGGGTCGGCAAGCGCCTCGCCGCGATCACGCGCGAGAGCTACGAGCTCAACGCCGAGGCTGCGCAGACCATGAACGAGCGGTTCAACGTCGCAGGCGCCCACCTCGTCAAGGTCTTCGGCGACCCCGCGCGCGAGTCGTCGCGGTTCGCCGCCCAGGCCGGCCGCGTGCGCGACATCGGCGTGAAGCAGGCCATGTACGGCACCGTCTTCCGCGTCGGCCTCACCGTCGTCGCCTCCGTCGCCGTGGCGATCGTCTACGGGCTCGGCGGTGTCATGGCGATCTCGGGCTCGCTCACGGTCGGCACGGTCGTCGCGCTCACCGCCTACCTCGGGCGCCTCTACGGCCCGCTGACGGCCATGTCCAACGTCCAGGTCGACGTCATGACCGCCCTCGTGAGCTTCGAGCGTGTGCTCGAGGTGCTCGACCTCGAGCCGACCGTCACGGACGCGCCCGACGCCGACGACCTCGCCGACGACCTCGAGAAGGGCGGCGCGAGCCTCGAGCTCGACAGCGTGACGTTCCGCTACCCGGGGGCCGCCGAGGTCTCCCTCGCCTCGCTCGAGTCGGTCGCCGTCGAGGGGGCCGACCCCACGACCGACACCCTGCGCGACGTCTCGTTCTCCGTCCCCGCGGGGGCGATGGTCGCCCTCGTCGGCTCGTCCGGCGCGGGCAAGACGACCGTGTCGCAGCTCGTCACGCGCATGTACGACCCGACCTCCGGGCACGTGCGGATCGCGGGGCGCGACCTGCGCGAGGTCACGCAGGAGAGCCTGCACGACGCCGTCGGCGTGGTCACGCAGGAGGCCCACCTCTTCCACGACTCCATCGCGGAGAACCTCCGGTACGCCAAGCCTGACGCGACCGACGCCGAGCTCGAGGCCGCGCTGCGGCGCGCGCACGTGTGGGACGTCGTCGCGGCACTGCCGTCGGGGATGGAGACCGTGGTCGGCGACCGCGGCTACCGGATGTCCGGCGGGGAGCGCCAGCGCCTGGCCATCGCGCGCGTGTTCCTCAAGGCGCCGCGGCTCGTCGTCCTCGACGAGGCGACGGCGCACCTCGACTCCGGCTCGGAGGCCGCGGTCCAGGCCGCGCTCGCCGAGGCGCTGCGCGGGCGCACGTCGCTCGTCATCGCGCACCGGCTCTCGACCGTGCGCGAGGCGGACCTCATCGTCGTCCTCGACGCGGGGCGCGTGGTCGAGACCGGCACGCACACCGAGCTGCTCGCCCGCAGCGGCCGGTACGCCGCGCTCTACCGGACGCAGTTCGCGGACTCGCCCGCGCCGTCGGCCGTCGACCCGGCCAGCGCGTCAGCGGAGCCGGCGACCGCCACGGCCTGACGGCCTGACCGCCGACCAGGAGATCCCGCACCGCCGACCAGGTGGTTCCGGCTCGTCCGCGGCCACCGACGGACCGCGACGACCTGTTCGGCACCGGACACGGCCGTCGGGAACGGCGAAGGCCCGCCACCCCTGGGGGTGGCGGGCCTTCGTGCGACCTGCGACGTCTCCGCCGGAGCGGCGGAGGGCGTCAGGAGATCAGTTGCCGGTCAGCTTCTCGCGGAGCGCGGCGAGCGCCTCGTCCGACGCGAGCGTGCCCGTGGCCTCGGCGGCCGGGGCCGACGAGTAGGACGTGCTGCTGCTCGAGGACGACGAGCTCGACGAGCCCGAGTCGCCCGACGCGGCGTCGAAGTCGGCCTTGACGGCCTCGGCGACCTGCTTGCGGTGGGCCTCCCAGCGCTCGTGCGCCTTGGCGTACTCCGCCTCCCAGGCCTCGCGCTGCGTCTCGAAGCCCTCGAGCCACTCGTTGGTCTCCGGGTCGAAGCCCTCGGGGTACTTGTAGTTCCCCTGCTCGTCGTACTCGGCGGCCATGCCGTAGAGCGCGGGGTCGAAGTCGTCCGACTCCGGGTCCACGCCCTCGTTGGCCTGCTTGAGCGAGAGCGAGATGCGGCGACGCTCGAGGTCGATGTCGATGACCTTGACGAAGACCTCGTCACCGACGTTGACGACCTGCTCCGGCAGCTCGACGTGGCGCACGGCCAGCTCCGAGATGTGCACGAGGCCCTCGATGCCGTCCTCGACGCGCACGAACGCACCGAACGGGACGAGCTTGGTGACCTTGCCCGGCACGACCTGACCGATCGCGTGGGTCCGGGCGAACGTCTGCCACGGGTCCTCCTGCGTCGCCTTCAGCGACAGCGAGACGCGCTCGCGGTCGAAGTCGACGTCCAGGACCTCGACCGTGACCTCCTGGCCGACCTCGACGACCTCGGAGGGGTGGTCGATGTGCTTCCAGGAGAGCTCGGAGACGTGCACGAGGCCGTCGACGCCGCCGAGGTCCACGAACGCACCGAAGTTGACGATCGAGGAGACGACACCGGGGCGCACCTGGCCCTTCTGCAGCGTCTGCAGGAAGGTGGAGCGGACCTCGGACTGCGTCTGCTCGAGCCAGGCACGGCGCGAGAGGACGACGTTGTTGCGGTTCTTGTCGAGCTCGATGATCTTCGCCTCGATCTCCTTGCCGACGTACGGCTGGAGGTCGCGGACGCGACGCATCTCCACGAGGGAGGCCGGGAGGAAGCCACGGAGGCCGATGTCGAGGATGAGACCACCCTTGACGACCTCGATGACGGTGCCGGTGACGACGCCGTCCTCCTCCTTGATCTTCTCGATCGTGCCCCAGGCGCGCTCGTACTGCGCACGCTTCTTGGACAGGATCAGACGGCCTTCCTTGTCCTCCTTCTGGAGGACGAGGGCCTCGACCGCGTCGCCGACGTTGACGACCTCACCGGGGTCCACGTCGTGCTTGATGGACAGCTCGCGGGAGGGGATGACGCCCTCGGTCTTGTAGCCGATGTCGAGGAGGACCTCGTCGCGGTCCACCTTGACGATCGTGCCTTCGACGATGTCGCCGTCGTTGAAGTACTTGATGGTCGCGTCAACGGCGGCGAGGAAGTCCTCCTCGGTGCCGATGTCGTTGACGGCAACCTGGGGTGCGGACTTCGCGGGGGTAGAGATGGTCATTGAGTTCGATGCTCCGATGCGGACAGGTGTAGTCGAGCGGGTAGGGTTCTCGGCGCGCCGCTGCCGCTGACCCGTGGACGTCATGGTTGGCGTCGTGATCCGGGACGAAGGCAGGCGCAACGCACCGCCGTCCACCTTATCCGGGTGTCACCCCGGTGGTCAACGCGGCGCCGGAGGCCGCGCAGGCTTCACCCGTTCCCGCGTCAGGCGAGCACGCGCGCGACGCGCAGCAGCTCCTCGGGCACGCGCTTGGGACGCCCGGCCACCTCCGCCAGCGACACGAGCTCCACGCGCTCCCCGCGCAGCGCCGTCATCACGCCCGACGTCCCCGCGCTCACGGCGTCGACGGCGGCGACGCCGAACCGGCTGCCGAGGATGCGGTCGGTGGGCGTGGGCTCGCCACCGCGCTGCACGTGCCCGAGCACCGTGAGCCGCGTGTCGAACCCAGTACGCTCCGCGATCTCCGCGCTCACGCGCTCTCCGATGGACCCCGCGACGATCTCGCCGAAGCGGCCGAGCTGCTGCGTGAACTCCATCGACGAGCCCTCGCGCGGGACGGCGCCCTCCGCGACGACGACGATCGAGAAGTTCGCGTGCGCCCGGTGCCGGTGCCGCAGGAACTTCACGAGCTGGTCGATGTCGAAGGGCTCCTCGGGGGCGAGGACGACCTCGGCACCACCCGCGATGCCGGAGTTCACCGCGATCCACCCGGCGTGGCGGCCCATGACCTCGACGACCATGACGCGGTTGTGGCTCTCGGCCGTGGTGTGCACGCGGTCGAGGGCCTCGGTCGCGATGTTCACCGCGGTGTGGAAGCCGATGGACAGGTCCGTGCCCTCGACGTCGTTGTCGATCGTCTTGGGGATCGCGACGATCTTGACGCCCGCCTCGGCGACGCGGCTCGCGGCGTGCAGCGTGCCGTCGCCGCCGATGCAGATGAGCGCGTCGAGGTGCTCCGCCTCGACCGTCGCGAGCACGGCGTCCATGCTGCCGTCCTCCTCGCGCGGGTGGAACCGCGCCGTGCCGAGCAGCGTGCCGCCCACGGGGAGGACGTTCCGGATGTCCTGGCGGCCGAGCGGGTGCACGTCGCCGTCGACGACCCCGCGCCAGCCGTTGCGGAAGCCGATGATGGTGTGCCCGTACTCCCCCGTCCCCTGCTTGACCACGGCCCGGATCGCCGCGTTCAAGCCGGGGCAGTCGCCTCCGCCGGTGAGAAGTCCGATGCGCACCTGTTCCTCCGTCTCGTCGTCGCGTCGCGCGTCCTCGCGCGCGTGCCCGGCGTCGACGGAGGTGCCGACCTCCGCGGCACCGCGTCGCCCTCAACCCTAGTCAACCCGGCGCCGTGGGTCACGGCCCGTCCCGGTCCTCGGGCACGCCGACGACCAAGGTCCCGAGCACCCGGGCCGTGACCCACGGCGCCGGGTTGACTAGGGTTGAGGGCGACGCGGTGCCGCGGAGGTCGGCACCTCCGTCGACGCCGGGCACGCGCGCGAGGACGCGCGACGCGACGACGAGACGGAGGAACAGGTGCGCATCGGACTTCTCACC